>JAUQXU010000404.1 GCA_030837935.1 Candidatus Brocadia sp. | reverse complement strand
GAAATCTCTGCATTTTAACCCTGCTAGCTGTGTAGAGTCCCCGATAAAGCCGAACCCGAGATTTATAAGTGAACGGGAATAGATTACGTTCATTTCCTGCTGTGATAATTCAGCAGAAGGCCAACCTTTGCCAAATGTTTGAACTGAAATACCGTGATCTTTTAAAAATGCAATAATGTTTGGCCTTATACCGTAACATTGGCCAACGAAAGAAACAGGGATATCTCTTGGTACAAGCAATGCGGAGAAGGCGTGAGGATTTGCTCCTGGCGGAAGAAACAAGGACCGAGCGCCGGCTTTAGCATACTTATGAACATCTTCTTCTGATTGGCAAGTGATGCAAAGGTCAAATGCAGCTGCAATCTCTGCATTTCCGGAAAGACCACTTATCTCTTGATGTCCCCAGAACTTTGTCGTGTCATCAAAACTGATATTAACCGTTATTAACTTCATTTTGCCGATAGCATGAATAGTTTCTGGATAGACCCATCTTCCTGAGAGATATGAAAAAAAGAGATCGACCGGTTTTTCACGATGGGCTAATTCAACTTGTCGTATCAGTTCTTTGTTGAAATCTGGCTTGCCTCTCTTATGCCAGTTTGGAGCATATTGATCGAAGGAATTTCCCCAGTCATAATAAATGACATCCGCAATCTCTGTCCATCCGTCCACCAACCCATGTTTTTCCCAATTGACATGATGTACCGCCACAAAGACACGAGGCCTATCTTTTGAAGTAAGCATTTTACCTGTCTCAATAAGATATGTCCGAATCTTCTGAATCTGTTCTTTTAATGAAGGGTAACACTCCGCTAGATTACATTCATGATTTGAGTTGATAGGTACCATGTTCGTAAATTAATTGTGTTTGTTTTGGTTACAATCCATGTCTGACAAAAGTTGATGCATTCTTTTCCCAAAGGTATGGTGTTTACTGGCAAAACGATGTCCGTTTGTAGCTATTCTTTCTCTTTCATCCTCATGGAAGAGATAATATTGAATTTTTTTAATAAGATCGTCAATGTTTCCTCTATGCCATTGCACAAGATGTTCTCCATCGACGAAGAGGTCTTGGCTGGAAATCTCTTCTGTGAGAAGGAATGAGCCAGAGCCGAGTACCTCGCCTAGTCGGGTTTCTATATTCAGTAAGTCAGAGAGGTGTATATTTAAGACTATCTTTGATTCGTTAAAGACTTTATTTATTTCATTACTGTCCCATATATTCGGGGTAAATATTTTAAAATGTTTTTCTAAAGCAGTGAGTATGTTTTTGCGACGGCATGTTTTGCTCCCAACAAAGGTAATATCGTATTTTTTTGGAATGCCAAGTTTTTTATGAACCTTCGTATTTACCGCAGCAGATGGGAGCCAATAGACATTTTTGCACCCTATATCCCTGTAAATTTGAATGTTATCCTTGTCATGAGAAAATACATAATCAAAAGCAGATGCATTATATGCCAGTTCTTTTTTCCTAAGAAGCGCTTCATGGTCTGTCTCTCTTTCGTTGCCAATTTGCTCGCAATACCACAAGGCGCTTGGGTAAGGAAGTGATTTGATTAATTCAGGCTGAATGAATTCACCTTTGCAAACGAGAACAATGTCCGCTTTTTGTTGTAAAAGTATGGGGAGGTTTTGTCGCTCCTGCCGGAAGTCTGTACTGATGACCTTGCAATTCATTTCATCCAATGCTGAAATTACATGATTTTCAAAGCCCCACGGATAATTTGTTTTTTGTGCGCCAACTAAGTGAACGGTTATCATATTTTCACAAGAGAATAATTTCTCGTTTTGTACATGTATCACTGTTTATGTTTTGTTTGCTTACTGCAAAATTGTAAATAAAGCATGACTGACCTTCTGTCTTAATGTGTTTAAATTATGATGTTGTTCGGAGTATTTTCGGCTATTATCTGACATAAAGATTTGTAGTTTATTGTCGTTTGCTAGTTTTTGCATCTTTATAGTCAAGTCATGCATATCCACTATCTCTTCCGGGAATGCGATGTTATCCTGTCTGATGAGTTTTTGAGTGACCTTAACCAGTAAGCCGTTATAGCCATCCTGCACGAATTCGTTCATAGGTGGCGCATCGGTTGCAATGGCAGGCAAACCACACGCCATGCCCTCAAGGAGTGGTAATCCCAAACCTTCTAGCTTGCTTGGGAAAACCAGGATACTACCCTTATGGTAGAGACCAGGCGCTGGCACGGTTTCTACATGATAAGTAATCCGGGAATTGTTTCGAACTATGTGTATAATTTCAGGGGGGAGTCTTTCGAGTTCTGCTTGGGCATGTATGAATAGGGTAATATCAGGGTTGTATCGGGAAATTGCATCAAAAGCGAGGATGACGGCCGGAGTCATTTTTCGGTAATTGATGCCTAACCATCCTGCATTGTGAAAAAAGGTATATTTCCTTTCGGTATTATTTAATGGTTTAAAAATCTCAGTATCGATTCCCCATCCGATGTAATAGGCATTGCAAAAATCTTTAACTAAATCAAAGGTCCTTTTCGTAGAGCAAAGCACAGCATCATACAAGCGCATGGAATGTTTCCAATCGTCCTTGTAATAATCAAGATAAGTAATGACCTTGATACCTTTTTTTTTACAAAAATTGACAATACCCCAATCGTATTCCTCATTGAATATCACCACATCAATGGCATTTTCATCGATCCACTTTCCGAGTATTTCGTGGGGAATATTATAATCATGATACGTTGTTAAATTCTGGACTGCCCATATGCCATCAGTTTGCAACATGGGGCGGCCGTATACACCGCCAGTTCTCGCAAAAATAAAAGTCTCGTGTTCGTGTGCAATAACATCCCGTAAGATTTTTGATACATAAGATTGTCCACGTTCAAACCAAATACTCACAAAACCTATCGTTAAACATTTTTTATTGGGGTCTGCTCTCGTAGATTGTTTATGGGAAAACGGTATTTGTGTTTTTTCTAATATTTGTTGAAGTTTTACCAGGTTATCTCGGGCTTCTTTGTAATTCGGTTCAAGTGCTAAAGCCTTTTCAAAATATGCCTTTGCCTCATGAAACCTGTTTGTTGCATAAAATATAACACCTAAATTGTTAAATGCAGAGGCATCATTGGGGGCTAATTCGATAGTTTTCTTTAAATGAATAACGGCATTATCAAACTGTTGGGTTTTGTGATAGAGAAGAGCTAGACTATGATACCCATTAATGAAGAATGGATCAGTCTCTATAGTTTTTTTATAAGACTCAATAGCTTTTTCATGAAGTCCATGTTCTCTGAATGCTTCTGCTTCTTTAAAATATTTTTTAGCCGAGAGTATTGGCATAGTACCTGTGCGCTTAAATAAACATACTGTGAAAAATAAAACAGCATAGTTAAAGATCGATATTTTTTGACGTTATCAAAGGATTAGCAATATTTGAGCCAAAATAAGCAATCTTCTTTTTCTTTGGCTGGGAATGGTCGGTAATTTTAATGTGGGGCTTTTCATTTGTTTCAATCAGTCAGCATGACATTTTGCATACACTGGCAAGCTAAAAGATTTGTTGGAATAATGAACATTTTTTGGTCTTGCAACGCCCAATATTTAAACAGCATTACAAAAAACCTTGACTTGTCTACATTTGAATTCTATAATTAAATCGAAATTTTGGTTTATCATTTTTGACAAAGAAGGGCAGATAGCTCAGTTGGTAGAGCACAGGACTGAAAATCCTGGTGTCGCCGGTTCGATCCCGGCTCTGCCCACCACTTACTACCCTTACGGGTGTTTAGATCAAGAGAAATCGAAGTTTTGTTACCACAAACCAACCATGGAATAATTGTCCAAGACTTTATAAGTCCCTGCCTTTTTTGTTCACTTCCTGCCACACGAGATAACTTGCGATATGACCTGATTTTAAAATAGTTTGTAATTACAATGTTTTATGGAGTTTTTTCTCCAGAAAATTTTATTATTATGAAAAATTTGCAACGATTCGATGCTAAATTCTTAGAAGAATGTGCTAAGGTTATTCGAAGACATATTGTAAGGATGCTAACAAAAGCAGGTTCCGGGCATCCCGGCAGTTCTTTATCAACCGTGGATTTGCTGATTGTACTTTTTTATAACAAATTAAGACACAACCCACAATTACCAGCATGGCCTGATAGGGACAGATTTATTTTGTCGAAGGGGCATGGCTGTCCGGCACTTTATGCGATACTTGCAGAAATGGGCTATTTCAATGTGAACAATCTTGATACCCTGAGAAAGTTTGGAAGTATCCTTCAGGGACATCCTTGTATGAAAACAACACCGGGGGTTGAGATATCGGGCGGATCTTTAGGACAAGGACTCTCAGTTGGATTGGGGATTGCATTGGCTGCAAAGCTCGACAAAAAGGACTACAGGACGTATGTCATGCTGGGTGACGGAGAAATTGAGGAGGGAC
>JAUQXU010000403.1 GCA_030837935.1 Candidatus Brocadia sp. | reverse complement strand
TATTTTCAATATCCTCTTCTGCAGCTGGAAGCACTCGAACTAACATGCCTATTAATGCAGTTTGTATTTATTCCTCAACTTTTTGATCACTTCATCAGCATCCTTCCCCTTTTCACCGTTTGCATACTCCTGTTCAGCTACGGCAAGCTTCATCATCATTTCCTTTTCAAGAAGCATTTTTCTGTATTCCTTAATGGAAAGTAGTACCATATCTCCTTCGCCGTTCTTAGTAATATAAACAGGTTCGTGGCTTTCATGCACAAGTTTTGAGATCTCGCTGGATTTATTCCTGAGGTCAGATATTGGTTTTATAATTGCCATAAATTTATTGTAATATTATCATAATTTAGGCTAAATTATATCATAATTATGATAAAGTCAACCACAAAAAAGACAAGTATTTAGCCTGTCTTTTTTATAATTTCGGGATTTTCTTTAGTTTTTCAGCTCGTTTTTACATTTGTGTTGGCAGGGGTTTCAGGAGTTTCCTCAACGGAGTTACCGGTTATTTCGGATTTTGGTCTCTTCAGTATCCCGTAGGGGATCACTACACAATAGCCTGCCACAAGCAGTATCGGGGCTATTACTGTGGGTAAAAACCCGTCAACTGAGTTCTGGCTCATTAACACATACCCTATTACAAGGAGCAGAACTCCGAGCCCGATAATCATGAAATTCTCACGCTCAAGCGGAAAAGAGAATTCTTTCTTTTTTGTGAATTTTGATGTCTGCTGTTTTTTACTTTTCGCTTTTGTCTGCATAAATTATTGTTTGTTATTTAAACTTTGTTTATTCAAGTTACACGTTCGCCAGCTCATCATAAAATATCGAGCTTGTCAATATTCCGTTCTGGAAATTATTGAGATTCAAATGCTCATCCGGTGAATGTGCGTTCTCATCGGGGAGACCGAATCCAAGCAGAACCGTATCCGCGCCCAGCATTTCCTTGAAAGTAAGCACGATAGGTATTGAGCCGCCTTCGCGTATAAATACGGGCTCTTTACCGAATCCCTGCGCCATTGCTTTGGATGCTGCTTTCATCCATTTAGTATCTATCGGTGTCATAGCCCCTTTGCCGTGATGGAGTCCGGATATTTTAACCTTAACGGTTTTGGGGGTTATCTTTTTAACATAATCTGTAAAAAGTTTTTCTATCTTATCGGGATCCTGGTTCGGCACAAGCCTCATGCTTATTTTTGCAAAAGCTTTTGAAGGCAGTACGGTTTTTGCTCCCTCACCTGTAAATCCGCCCCAAATACCATTACAGTCAAGTGTCGGCCTTGCCCAGGTACGCTCAAGTGTAGTATATCCATCTTCGCCAAACAGTTCATCGACTTCAAGTCCTTTTGCATATTTTTTATCGCTGAAAGGAAGCTTTGCGAATCCTTCTTTTTCATCTTTCTCAAGCGGAAGTACGTCATTATAAAATCCGTCAATCAGTATTTTTCCTTTATCGTCCTTAAGTTTGGCTATGATATGGGCCAGGGCATTTATCGGGTTATCAACCGCTCCACCGTACTGACCTGAGTGCAGATCGCGGTTCGGGCCGATAACTTCGAGCTGCATATAACATAACCCGCGCAAAGCATATCCAATTGCAGGTAC
>JAUQXU010000402.1 GCA_030837935.1 Candidatus Brocadia sp. | reverse complement strand
TTTAGTTTTTCATTAACTCTTTTGCGCTTTTAATGCTTGCATCGGTCACTTTTTCGCCGCTTAAAAGCTTGGCTACTTCTATAACCTTTTCATTCTTATCAAGCGCGCGGATACGGGTGATTGTCCCTTCGCCTTCTTCTTCTTTTGAAACCTCGTAATGTTCTGACGCAAGGGCTGCTATTTGCGCTAAATGTGTAATTGCTATAACCTGGTGATATTCCGAAAGATTTTTCATAACACGCCCGACCTTCTGCGCAATGCGCCCGCTGATACCGGTATCAATTTCATCAAATACAAGTATATCAACATTATCGGCATCGGCCAGGACGGTCTTAACCGCAAGCATAATACGTGATACTTCTCCCCCGGAAGCGGTTTTACGCAGCGGGGAGAATTCATCGCCTTTATTTATCTTCACCATAAATTCAACATCATCAATGCCATTCGGTCCTATATCCTTAGCATAGTCCGGGGGTCCCGATTTTTTTGTTTGGGTACCGGAATTAATTTCAACTTTAAACTCACCGTTTTCAAATCCGACTTCATTTAAAACCTTTACAACTTCTGTTTCGAGGGTTTTTGATCTTTCTTTCCGTATTTTAGAAAGTTCCTGCGCTTTTTTCATAAGGCTTGTTCCGGCTGAACTGATTTTTTTATCAAACTCTTTTATCTTCTCATCAAAATTATCAACAAGTCCAAGGTCTTTTTCCAGCCCTTCGCGCAATTTAACAACTTCCGCTATGGAGCCGCCGTATTTTTTTTTAAGGAACTGCAGCTTATACAGCCGCTCGCGTATTTCTTCAACTCTTGCCGGGTCAAACGATAAATTATCCATCATTGAGCCTATCTGGCGTGATGCTTCGTTCAAAGTTGTACTTGTTTCGGCAATATCTTTAAGAATTTCCGCAATATCGTTATTATATTCCCCTATTTTGCCAAGCTCTTTTTCAACTACTTTAAGTCTTTCAATAACAGAGCCTGCTTCATCATACAGATTGCCGTATGCCAGGGCAAGCCCCTGCTGTATCCCTTCGATATTCTCTCCGGTTTTAAGTTCGCTTTCAAGTGAATCATCTTCACCCGGTGCGGGATCCACTTCCGTTATTTCCCTTAACTGAAATTCCAGAAAATTGCGTTTGTTATCCAACTCCTCTTTTCTGTGCTGCGTTGATTCATATTGATTTAAATATTCCTGCAGTTCATTATATTCAGCTTTGTAACTTTCCAGCTTATCCGAAAACTTCTTCCCCTCTTTTTTTGCAAGGTATGAATCAAGCAGCTCAATATGCAGCTCTTTTCTGAGAAGTGACTGGTGCTCGTTCTGTGAGTGAATATCAATTATCACTTCGCCTATTTCTTTAAGCTCATTGGTACCAACGGGTGAATCATTTACAAAACACCTGCTGTATGCCTTGGAATAAAGCTCACGCCGTATTATAAGATTACCTGCGCCAAGGCTTTCAATATCGTGCTCTTTCAGTATTTTAGATATTGTTTTCGAATTTTCCCCGCTTACTTTCACCACTCCTTCAATTATCATCTTTTCCTTGTTTTTGCTGATAATTGAATAATCGGCCCTTCCGCCCATAAGCAGCATAAGCGCATTGATCAAAATAGATTTCCCCGCACCTGTTTCGCCGGTAATAATATTAAACCCGGCGGAAAGGTCCATTTCTATATTCTTAAGAAGCAGGTAATTTTTTATTATTAATTTTTCAAGCATTTTTTGATGAACGCGTTATTCTTTTCTCAACTATCCACTATTCAAATCTTAACTATCCCCTGCCCCTCTACTATACTTATCTTTTATTATATAAATAAAAAAGATGCAGTAGCAGGCCTGTTGATAAGTATAAATTTAATTACTTATGTTGATATTTGGAATGAAAATAAAACAAACAGGCAATTTTTTTGTTGATGGAATTGTTAACTACTCCGTTTATTATTAACAGCATGAACACCGTATTTATAAAAATAAAAGCTACCCGTGTAAATGTGGATAGCTTTGATATGAAGCGTTACTTATCAACAATTTTATGTTAACAGCATCTCTTTGATCTGCTCGAGTTTATCTTTAAAATTTTTATCATTGTTAATAACTTCTTCTATGCACTTGCAGGCGTGAATTACGGTTGCATGATTCCTTCCGCCGAAATGCGCGCCGATAGTCTGAAGTGATGACGGAGTGAGTTCCTTGCTTAAGAACATAGCTGTATGCCGCGCGTGTACTATTTCCTGCTGTTTTGATTTAAGGCGCAGTAAGGATTCATCAATTCCGAAATACTTTGCAACGGTTGCTATGATGGTACTTATATCAATATTCTGCCTGCGGTTCTTTATGCCGCCGAACTTCAGCACGCTGCGTTTGGCCATATCAAGGTTAATAGGAGAGCGTGTTATTTCCGCGTCAAATATAAGGCTCTTTAAACAGCCTTCAAGCGAACGGATATTATCTTTGATGTTGAGCGCTATGAATTCCTGTACTTCGTAAGGTACGGGGAATCCCTCTTTTTCACTTTTCTTATTCAGGATGGCAATTCTGGTTTCCAGGTCCGGAGGCTGGATATCGACCGTCAAACCCCATTGGAAGCGGGTTATAAGGCGCTCTTCAAGCCCTTCCAGCTGGTGAGGCGGCTTATCACATGAAAGTACTATCTGTTTTCTTAGCTGGTAAAGTGAGTTGAATATCTGGAAAAATGAATCCTGGGTGCTTTCCTTGCCCTCTAAGAACTGGATATCATCAACGATAAGCATATCAAGCGATTTGTAATATCTCTCGAACTCATGCGCCTTGTTGGTGCGGATGCTCTGCACAAAATTTGTTGTAAACTCGGGTCCGGATACATACATGATCTTCATGCCC
>JAUQXU010000401.1 GCA_030837935.1 Candidatus Brocadia sp. | reverse complement strand
CTCAAGGCATCCAGCAATTCAAGCTGCCGCTGCTTGGCCTCTATCGCCATATCTATCGCCGCACAGGTCTTGTCGAGATAAGCGGCAATCATGTGCTGTTCGTTTCTTGGTGGCAAAGGTATGTTGAATAAAGCAAGCTGTTTTGCCCAACTAACTCTCGGCATTTTCGTCCCGTAAGCAAGCGCATTGCTCTTTTCTGTGAACCAAGTTGAGGCGATACAGTACCGCAAAAAATGGCCTTCTACCCTATCAGGTTTAAATGCTAAAATTTCACCTGTACATTTCCCATCAAAGTCAGCAAGATAATATTTCTCAAGATATGGGCGGAGTTTGCCGAAAAGCACATCTCCCTTTTTAAATAAAGTAACAGAACTCTCTACATCTAATGTATTTCTCTTTGAGAGCAGCTTCCCTGTGCCAGAATCGAGGTCTTCTAACTCAAGATAGTCATCTTTTGAGCTTTTTTCGGCTGTTTTGTCATTACGTAGTGATGCAATATCCTTCATACGATCACAAGTCCACGTTTCTGGTAATTCTAAGAAAAAAGCCTCAGATTTATCTAGTATCGATTTTACCATCTTCATTTGTTCGTCATTAAACTTTTCAGAACGGACTCTGCATCAGTTTCTAACTTCCAGAACTCCTGCAATATTTCATCTGCTGGTTTGGGCGGCTGGTAGCGATAGAAATACTTGTTCGGCAGAATCTCGTAACCAAGCTGGGGGCTGTCCTGCCATCGGATGATCTGTTTGCCGATTTCACGTTTCAGGAATTCCTCAATGTTCTCACCATACTGAATATACTCGTAATCTTCCACATAATGGCGGTGGGTGAATTCGGCTGTGACTTCAAGGGCATTGACAAATGACTTGATTGCCCTGTTTCTTTCGCTGGCGGTCTTAATATCCGCTGTCAAGGCATTGAGCTTGGTTGAAAAGGCCTCTTTTACCTTCTTTTCAAATATCTGCATGAAATCATCTTTCGGAGAAAGTGTGAATGTAACCGCACTCTCTGAATTTTCAGACTTCAAGCGTATGCGAAATTCCAGATCGCTTTCATAAAATTCCTGCTCTTTCTTTATGTTAGCAGCCGTGAAGGTCTTTGTATACGGCTCGGTGATATATGCTGGCTGATCATTTTCGTCGGTCTGCCAGAAGACAACGTTTACCTTGTGATAGGCGAAATCCTTTGTATTGAAAATCTTTACATACTCATCCAGGTATCCCTTTTTCCAGCCGTTGTGGTAGCGCTCTTCAATCCATTGCCTGTGGTGGTCGAGGATGCGGTTTCGCTTGTTACCGAAGGATTTCGGTTCTTTTTCATATTGCTGCCGTGCATCAACGATCATCACCCGTCCTTTATGAGAAGGAGGCTTATTGTTCGTCAGGAGCCAGATATACGTGAAAATACCGGTGTTGTAGAAAAGCTGATCGGGCAGCATCACAATGGCGTCCAGCCAGTCATTCTCCAGAATCCAGCGGCGGATTTCGCTCTCACCTGAGCCGCAGTCGCCGTTGCTGAGCGGCGATCCATTGAAAATAATAGCGATACGGCTACCGCCCTGATCCATCGGTTTCATCTTTGCCATCATCGTTTGGAGAAACAAGAGTGCCCCGTCATTTGTACGGGGCATTCCTGCCGCATAGCGTGTAGACTGGAACTTCCTTGCCTCTGTCTCATATCCGTCCTTGCCGCCCCATGTAACGCCAAAGGGCGGATTGCTGAGCATGTAGTCAAACTGGTGGTTCTGGCCTGCGAGTTGGTCTCCCGGTTCACGGCTGTGTTCCGAATTTGGAATGAGCGAATTGCCGTACCATACCTCTGCCTGTCGGTCATCCTTGATCAGCATATCCGCCTTGCAGATGGCGTAGTTGGCAGGCTGAAGCTCATGTCCGTGAAGCGTGACCAATTGCTGGACTTCGTTCCTTCGTCTTTCAGTTTCAACCTTGTCCAGAAGATGCTCCTTTGCAACTGACAGCATACCTCCTGTCCCGCAGGCGGGATCATAAATAGAAATATGCTTTGTGGGGACAGGGATATCAAGCAATTCCACCATGAGGCGAATAACCTCTCGCGGCGTGAAATGCTCTCCAGCCTCTTCGCCGCTCTGTTCTGAAAACCGGCGCAAGAGCTCTTCATAGATGTGTCCCATTTCAAGATTTGAGAGGTGTTCCGGCCCCAATGGTTCGGTGGCGTATTGCCTGAGGATGGGGGCAAGCCGGGCGTTCTTCACCATACGCCCGATCACAGCACGGTAGTCGAAATGATCAATGATATCCTGGATGTTATTGGAGAAGCCGTTGATGTAATCCCGGAAGTTCTTCTCCATCAAGGTTGGGTCTTCCTTGCATATACCCTGCAATGTCCAGTTGGTCTTATTAGAGAACGGAATTTCTTTGGGATTGAGTTCGAGTTCCTTGACCAGTTTCTTAAGTTTACCCTCATTAATGTCAGGCCTTTTCTTGCGAATCTCTTCGGCCTTCTTTTTACGCCAGTCAATCAGGACACATTCCAGCCGCCGAATGACAATAATGGGTAAGATAACGCTCTGGTATTCGTAGGCCTTAAATTTACCACGCAGCCGCTCGGCAGATTTCCAGATTTCATTGGCAAGGTTATTCAGTTTAGCTTTGTTCAGTACCGTTGTCACAGAATCGTGTCTTTCTGTTTGTGTACATTGTATGGACTAAATTCGATTAATACCTCTCTCCTCACTTCCAAACCTTCCACATAATACTGAAAACTAATTGAACGTTACAAGTAAGAAGTTTCAAGTCATGAACAGACTGACCTGAATGCTGTCTGCTGTAGTCATCTCGTCTGTTTATCGCGTTTCGTGATACGATCACCATAGCAACCAATTCCTGCCATTTTATGTTATTACCCTCTTTCAGAGGTATTACCTCTTTTCCGCCAAAGTGCCCCCGGCCCACGGCCAAGGCACCCCACTTCTTTAAGGACTTGGAGTTCTCTGAGCACCCGGCGTATCATATCCCTACTAACACCAGGACAAGTCCAAGCCTCCTCAAGATCGGACAGAGAAAATTCACCTGCAAAGGAATCGATGGCTGATTTAATCAACTCCGTCTTTGCGCCTTTTGGCGATTTCAATTGTCTTACCCGTTCTTCAAACTCACGGTAGGCGGACTTGAGGGTGATTATATAAGGACATGGGCCATGTTTCCCCGCATGCCAGCCCTGAGAGCTTTGTTCAAGGGTTGCATAATAGCGATCCTTGCTCTGCCTTTGGAATATCTGATAAACGTTTTTTCACAGGCGTTTTTTACACCTCTATTTTATGTCTTCCTCTTGTAGATTTTCCTTCTATGTCCAATACGGAGAACAACAATATCGTTGCCTTCAATATCAAAAATTACCCGATAATCGCCTGTTCTGAATCGGTACGTTCCAATTGCTGGATCGCTAAGCTTGTCAGAATGCAAAAATGGGTTTACTTGCAGTTTCGGGCGGGCTTTCCCAATACGGTTCTTTACGGCGGGAACAGTTTCTTTATATCCTTCTCAGCCCTTCGGGTATAGACGAGCTTATAACTCATTCGCTGAAAATCTCATTATGGGATTTCGTTTTACCCGTTTTATATTCTTCTCTTGCCTCCCGTATGCTGCGCAAATAATCAGGAGAGGTAAGGGCAAGCAAATCCTCGATGAAAGCCTCTCTGTCCTTTTTCTTCATTCTTTTTACTGCTTCTATGATTTCATCTGCTGATATAGGCACTTTTAACTCCGGCATTTAAAGACCTCCTTTTCGCTAATAGAACCTTACTTAAAAAATATCCTTCGATTTAATGTTATACCGTTTCAACATGCGCTGGAGGTATTGACGCTCTATTTCGCTCTCCTTTGCGGCGTTCGTTACATTTCCACTCGTTTTATTCAATACGTTCGTTATGTATTTTACATTGAATGCATCGAGCGACTTCCTGCGCGCCTCTTTGTAAGGTTGAGCAAGTAATTCATCCCCAAAATCCCCAGGGACTCCTTCTTTCTTTACCAACGGCAATATTACGTTTAACGATATTACGTCTTCATTGGTAAGGGTAATCGCCCTTTCTATAACATTTTCCAGTTCACGGACGTTGCCAGGCCAGTGGTAATTGTAAAATTCCGTTTCTACTTCGGGAGAAATCCCTTTGATCTGCTTGTTTTCCTTTTTGTTATACTTTTCGATAAAATGTTTTACCAGTAAGGGGATATCTTCTTTTCTCTCACGTAATGGGGGCATCCTGATGTTGATTACATTTAAGCGATAATACAGATCTTCCCGGAATTCCTTTTCCTGTACTCGTTGTAATAGATCCTGGTTTGTTGCCGCAATAATACGCACATCCACCTTCTTGGTAGCGGTGTCTCCAAGTGAAATAAACTCGCCTTCCTGTAAAACCCTTAGAATCTTTGCCTGAACCGATTTCGGGATATCGCCAATTTCGTCCATAAACAGGGTACCACCATCCGCTTCTTCAAAAAGGCCTTTTTTGTCTTTGATGGCGCCGGTAAAGGCGCCTTTCACGTGTCCAAACAATTCACTTTCGAGGAGATTTTCAGATAACGTAGCACAATTAATTGCCACAAATTTCTCGTCTTTTCGATTTCCGGTAAAATGGATCGCCCTGGCAACAAGCTCTTTTCCAGTTCCACTCTCACCGGTAATCAGCACCGTGGCTGAGCTAAAAGCAACCCGTGAGATCATGTCCAGCACCTTCTGCAATTCTCTGGAACTTCCCACGATCCTTTTTAGCCCATAGACCTTTTCCAGTTCAGAATGGAGATATTTATTCTCTTCAATAATCTTCTGCTGTGCAATCATGCGGTCGATATTGAGGGTGATCTCATCGAGATTGAAGGGCTTTGTAATGTAATTAAAGGCACCCCTCCTCATCGCCTCCACGGCCGACTCTATCCCTCCATAGGCAGTCATTATCAAAACAGAAGAGTTATACATCCCCTTGATTCTTTGAAGTAATTCCAGTCCATCAATTCCGCCAGGGAGTTTCATATCTATGATGACAATGGGAAATTCCTGCTTTTTAAGTTCATCCAGTGCTTCTTCGCCAGATGCCGCCGTTTTGACATAAAAGCCGCGCTCTGTCAATACATTGTTCAGTACCTTCCGGTAGCCGATCTCATCATCTACGACTAATATTTTTGTGCTGTTTATCTTCACCTAAAATTACCTGATTTGTCGATTGGAATTTGATATTGTTCCATCAATATTTAAAGTTTAATCACACACATTTCTTGCTCTTTTTTTGTTTTCAGGGGCAAAAATATCCTGAATGTTGTGCCTTTCCCAATCTCGCTGTCAACCTCAATACTACCGTCATGCATTTTTACAATCCCGTAGCTAATACTTAAACCCAGACCTGTCCCCTTACCGTCTTTCCTCGTGGTAAAAAATGGGTCAAATATTTTTCTCAAAACATTTTTACTGATACCCACACCTGTATCCTTAATAAATATTTCAACACATTCCTTATCCGAGTGGAAACGGGATCCTACCGTCAACTCACCCTTTCTAAGCACTCCGGCATGCTCCGTATTCCCCATAAATTCTTTCATAGCAAAGACGGCATTATTAGTTATATTAATGATAACCTGTTCCATTTGACGGGCATCCATCATAACATCAGGGATATTTGGATCAAGTACGCGAACCACTTCTATCTTCTCTTTCCTGTATTGTTTCTCTACCATACCGAGCACATTGTCTATCAGGTTGTTTACATTTGACAGGCGCATTTCAGGCTCTTTTTGTCTTGAGAAATCCAATAAACCGCTGATTAATTCCTTGCATCGCACAGACTCCTTCACAGAGCCCTCGAGGTATTCATACAAAAAAGACCTGTTTTTGCTAATAACATTATATATCTGCTCCAATTCCTTGCAGTACTTATTTAAATCATCGGCAATGGATGAAAGTCCCTTCTTGAAATCGTTCATTTCCAATGTGGCGTTTGCTTCGCGATTCAGATTGGTAATTATCTCATTCAATCGCTGCGTATTTTCGGAAATAGGAATAGAGCTTATGAGTTTTAAGGCACTGGTAACCCTTTCAAAAAGCTTTAAACTTTCTGTACTATAGAGATAAATTACACCGATCGGATTGTTAATCTCATGTGCAATACCAGCTACCAACTGACCTATGGATGCCAGCCTGTCGGCCTGCACAAGCTTTTGTTCAAGCCTTCTCAGTTCTGTTACATCGTTGGCCACCCCTAATACACTCAACAATTGTCCCTCTTTATTTTTAACAAGAGATGTGCTTAACAACACATTTCTGACATTATTTTGCTTGTCTAATACCTCGACCTCAAATATCTTTATGAAGCCATTGTGAATGATCTGGTTTACATTCTCCTGCCGTTTATTGAATAAGATGGAAATGAGGGGACGACCAATCAACTCAGTTTCTTCGTAGCCCCATTCTTTAATCTTGGGGTTGATAAAGGTGAAATTCCCTTGCACATCAAGGGTAAATATTAATTCGTTTGCATACTTCAGGATACTTTCTAAATATTCCTTTCTCTCTTCAAGATCGGCCTTCAACTTGAGAAGCTTTTCGCGCGCATCTTTAATATCATTGGTCATGTAATTAAAAGAAGCCGTCAGTTCGCCCAGCTCGTCTTTCAAATTGCTTTCGACCCGAACGTTTAAATCACCTGCAGCAACTCTTTTCATGCCTTTGACAAGTTGTATAATGGGAATAATAATTCCCCGGGAAACAAAAAAGGAAACGAATATTACACCGACAATACATATCCCCACCACGGTAATTGCCCGATTTTTAAACCGGGAAATCGGAGAATATGCCTCCGACTCATCCGTTTCTACCAACAAGACCCACCTCATCTTCTTTAAATACCGTGCTGCACCGATGACATTCCTTCCCATATAATTTTTATATACACCCACAACCTCTTTCCCGGAATGGAGTGCCGCTGTCACGGGCTCAGTATTGACCAACTGGCTTAAAATAGCATCCTCCTTAAACCTCGATCCGGTAACTAACTGAAAGTTTTTATTCACAATATACGCCTCACTCGTTTTACCCCTTCGAAGGAATGTACCTGTATCTTCCTTTATACCACTCCTTTTCCCCGTCGTAATCTCATTTAACTTGTTTGCATTGAATCTGATTACCAGCACACCCAGGAATTTCCCGCTCCGTTTCTTCAGGATTGGCGCGGCAAAGGCCATCGAAGACTCTCCGGTATTTTCGTCTATGTAGACATCCTTGACATAAGGACCTTTTTTGCCGTGGGTAAAATAGTCCACACCAAATTCGATCTTGCCGATATTGTTTTCATTACTTGATGCCGCAATAACTCCCGCGGGGTTTAAGACAAAGGTTTCATAAAAATCCTTATTCAGATTCGTTTTGTATATCATGTAATCGTTGAATTTCTTGACGATATGCGTATTCGTTGGATTGTGGTTCAATATCTCTAAATGTCTTCGGATAAATTCATCGGATGCAAAAAACTGTGATGAATATTCACCTGCATTCAGGATGGTCAGGATATGATTTTTAATTCCATCAGCAAGGAATGCCTCCTCGTTAAGGAGTTCGTTCTTAATGGTCTCTTGAGCATACCGATAGGTAAGAATGGCAACCGTTATGATAGGCAAAATGGATAAAACCAAAAACCAACAAAGCAGTTTCCTGCCAATACCGTTAAAAAGATTTACACCCCTTACCATATAGTATGTTTACCCTTTAAAAACTTTTTTTGTGTAGGTTTTTACCTCCCCTTCATCCACTCCTTGCGAAGGAGGAGAAACAGGGGTGGCCAATTGGATGCGGCTGTGCTGCGATATGATTCTACAATACGGCATAATTAACATCAAGCCACAAATACCTATGGAATATGTCATCCAGGCAAAATTTTCTCACCAGGTCATTAAGCACTATAACGATAACTTATGGCATCACGCCGTGGGTGTTTATGATGGCGCCAGCAGCGCAGCTCTATATAGATGGCACTCTGGCAGCCACGGTAAGCGCTGAAGCCATCCATTATGTGACGGAGGGAATGGGGATTGCAGCGGGGCTTATTTCAATGGCCTCATTGACGACATCAGCACCAATGCCAGACCCGCGCCCGGTATTACCCCGACATCCTTCAATGCAGATGCTGGTCCTGATGGCAGGGGAGACCGGTATTGGGAAACTTTGGTTGAAACCGGCACTACACAGGCTATTATGGTGAAAGCACCATGTATGGCCCTATCAAGGTAAGGAAGAAGTCTTCAGGGAATGAATGGTGATGGCAGATTTAATATTGCAGAATATGTTTGTTAAAACAGGAATGGGTGTATGTACACATACACCCATTCCTGTTAAGCACTGCTGAAGAAATCAAATCTTAATGTATCGTATTATGCAGTCTTCCGGTATTTTTGCGCTAACAATGGTATTTTACCACCTACGACTTCAGGTGTGACCAAAAATGAAGAGTCATTTTTATTGGAAGGTAAATGATACATAGCGTCTAACATAAAACTCTCAAATATAGCCCGTAGTGCCCTAGCCCCCGTCTTCTTTTCAAATGCCTTTTTGCTGATCTCTATTAAGGCTTCATGAGAAAATTCTAATTTGGTTTTTTCCATCTCAAAGAACTTTTGATATTGCTTGACGAGTGAATTCTTTGGTTCCATCATGACTTTGATCAGGTCTTCCTGAGTCAGAGGCATCAAGGGCGCAATAATAGGCAATCGTCCGACAAACTCTACGATCATTCCATAATCGACGATGTCCTCAACTTCCACTTTGCTCAGAATTTCACCGAAAGATTGATCCTGCTTATCTTCTTTTTGCGTATCAAATCCGATGTTTGTTTTCCCAATTCTCCTCCGGACAATTTCCTCTATCCCCGTAAAGGTTCCACCACAAATAAAAAGGATATCCCTCGTGTCCAATTGAATATACTGCTGTTCGGGATGCTTTCTGCCACCTTGGGGTGGTATATTCGATATGGTACCTTCCAGCATCTTGAGGAGTGCCTGTTGTACCCCTTCGCCGGAGACATCTCTTGTGATGGACGGATTCGTGCTTTTCCTGGCAATCTTATCAATTTCGTCAATATAAATAATTCCCTGCTGCGCGCGCTGGAGATTAAAATCCGCATTTCGCAACAAGCCTAAAAGTACATTTTCTACGTCTTCTCCCACATATCCGGCTTCAGTAAGGGTAGTTGCGTCTGCGATGGTAAAAGGAACGTCAAGTATTCTGGCAAGTGTCCTTGCCAGAAGTGTCTTTCCGGAGCCTGTGGGCCCTATAAGTAATATATTGCTTTTCTCTATCTCAACCCCGTCGCTGCCGGACCGTGTAATCAGGCGTTTATAATGATTATAAACTGCCACAGCAAGCGTTTTTTTTGCCTTATCCTGACCTATGATAAATTCATCTAAATGTTCTTTTATCTGCGCAGGGGTAGGTATTTTCTCTATAGGTTTTGTCTGGGGGTGCTTTTGGTCCTTTTTCAGCAGCATGTGACAGGCCTCTACGCATTCATTGCAGATGAAAATATCAGCATCGCCCTGAATCAACCGCCCTACTGCATCGTAGCTTCTTCCGCAAAAGGAACAACTTTTTTTATCTTGCATGGCCTTTTTAGCCATAGTATCCATACCTCAAAAATATCAATAATACCAGTGGTCAGAATATATTGTTCGTAATGAAAAAATGATAACAAACAGTTTCATATTATGCAAATGTTTTTAAGATGCGGGTTAATCCTCACGGTTTCACTCTTTTTTATCTACCGCAAGTTATACAAAGACTTTTCGTGCTCCGACATTCTTCCGAACGCCTCAGCGGGTAAAGGCTTACAGAATAAATATCCCTGCATCTCATCACATTGCCGTTGTTTCAGGAAGATAAGCTGTTCCTCATTCTCAACCCCTTCGGCAACAACCTTGAACCTCAGGCTTTGTGCCAGGGCAATAACTGACGAAACGATTACCTTGTCATTTTGATCCGTTACAATACCATTCACAAAATGCTGACTGATTTTGAGCTTATGAATAGGAAATTTTTTAAGATAATATAATGAAGAAAACCCTGTGCCGAAATCGTCGATAGAGATTTGAATGCCCAGGTCACTCAATTTGTCCAGCTTGTGGATAGTAGTTTCTATATCTTGCATGGCAATGCCCTCAGTAATTTCCAGTCCCAGAAGATGTGGATCCAGTCCGGTTTTTTGCAACACAGACATAACGGTTTCTACGAACTTGGGTTGCTGAAACGTATATGCTGAAATGTTCACTGCTACGCACAACGGTTGAAATCCGGCATCCTGCCAGGCCTTGATTTGCGAACAGACGGTATACAGTACCAATTCGTCGATGAAGACAATCATCCTGGTGTTTTCTGACAGGGTGAGAAATTCCTCAGGGAGCGTCAGTCCCCGGTCCGGGTGTCGCCAACGCACCAGGGCCTCCATACCGACAACCTGACCGGTACGGATATTCACGAGCGGCTGGTAGTAGACCACA
>JAUQXU010000400.1 GCA_030837935.1 Candidatus Brocadia sp. | reverse complement strand
CTTGCTGCTCTAACAGTTCCTTGCCTGCCAGATCAGGCCTTCCAATGTCTCCGACAAAAAGAAGATCACCGATGAGAACAAGCCATGGCTCTTCTGACCTGCTTTTATCAGTTACCAAAAGAGAAAGAGAATGTGGTGTGTGTCCGGGAGTATAAACCACCTCGAGTTTTGCCGTACCTAATTCTATACAATCCCCTTCTTTTAAGGTTTTATGTTCAAAGGCGACGGGCGCTGTTTCATGAAAATAGATATCAGCGCCGGTACGGGAGCGAATTTCTAAATTGCCGCTCACATGATCGGCATGGGCGTGCGTTTCGATAACGTGGGTAATCTTCATTCCTTGAGTTCTTGCAATATCAAGGTAATCCTGCACGTCTCTCTTTGGATCAATAACTGCCGCTACCTTTGCGGCGGGACAACCAATCAGATAAGAAAGGCAACCGATCCCCGGCACTTCAATTTGTTTAAAATACATGGTAATCCTCCTCGTTGAAAGATTGTGTATCCATAAAACGAGTATACGAACTCTTGACCGAGACTGACGTCCAGGGTAGATACACCGTCAGGCACGAAGTTATTATTTATATCCAGTGTTTGATCAATGCCTATCTTCTTCTTTTTAACTCAAAATTTATGGTAGTAGCCTTACCGGCCTCTACGATGACCTCCTGTGACACTTCCTTGAGTTTTTCGTGCCAGGTCTTTAGCGCGTACTTTCCTGGCGGCACGCCTTCAATGGTATAATTACCGTCCTTATCAGTAATCGCAAAATAAGGATTCTCAAAGGACACAACATATCCCGCCATCTCTGCATGAACATTACAGAGAAGAGGAGTCTCTCCGGTAACATCAAAGAGAACATCTTTCACAACGCCAGCGGGATATGTCCCCAGGTTAAATTGTAATGCAGACCCCGGCGGTGAAAACACTCGGTGAAGGTAATCTGATAGTCCGTATTTTCATTTCCCGCCAGTTTTGCACCACAGAGAGGACATTTCACCTCATCTGCGCCGGCAAATTTCCCCATCGTCAGGGCGAAAGTAAAAATGAAAAAAGATAAAACCAATCTTGTGTATTTCATTTTAACTCCTTTCCACCTTGCAGAAATTTTAGGAAAACATTATGCCGAAGCAGCACTTAATTTGTCTATCGATTATCGGAGGATGATTCCATAAATTTTAAACAAACAAATGCGTTACCATTTGAAATGCTTTTATGAAACATTGTGTTATAAAATCAATCTCCCGAATCCCCTTTAGTAATGGGTGATTCGGGAGATTTGAGTGCAAAATTTTATTCGGAACTACCTTCGCAATGCATATTTGCGTTAAAGTAAGAATTACTTCCCTTCAGTTCGAATTTCCGCTCCCCGTCGCTAAAATTACCAGAAACAACCCTGCCCTGCATAAAAACAGGGGTCAATTTACTTTTGGTGTTTGTATGCGTTACGGGAGTTTTGTTGTCTCCACCAAGGATTGGCTCTGTTGTCAGTTGCAGGATCTTGCCACCATCGACTTTGACGGTGTAATTACCATCTTTACCGGAAAACTCAATCTTTGCACTATTGGCCTTTTCAATTTTACCATAATGACCACAAGCGCCTTTGGCAAACATGGTGGCCGCCTGTTTCTGCTTATCATCTTTTGCATCGACGTAAATAAGAACCCATTCACCGGGTTTCGTTGCATAGGCAATTTTTGCACCTGTAATGTCTACACCACCATAGCTGCTATCACTCAAAGACAGCGCTGCTACCGTATGACAGCCCGTCTCCAATCCAAACAATTCGCAGGCACAGGGTATATTACAGCTACATCCCTCTACGAAGACTCCTTTTACACTGTATTTCTCACCTGCACGAACATTGGTAACAGAAAGCAAAAAAATAACCCCTGAAATCAGCATAAAAACAAAAGAAAGGTATCTTGTACGCATAGGTTCCTCCTAAAATAATGTAGTTTTGAGTTGGGTAATTGGGCAGGATGGATTAAACGGCAGACCCACCCTTGAGTCCCCTCCCAGGAGGGGATTGAGGGGTGGGTATTATGAAGGTGGATTCGGCGCAAAAGACAACGCCTTAATCCACCCTACTAATCTCCGCGACCGCAGCGGTCTCTGCGGCAAGCTGAACTATTACTTCTTTTCTAACTCTTTTTCCAATTTCTTTAACCTCTCCTGTAAACAATCAACGCACCTATTGCAATTACTGGGACACTCTTCGTGTCCGCATTTCTCACACTTCTTTGCGGCTTCCTTTGCAGCCTTTCGTCTTGCTATACACTCATCACATCTCCCACAATCACCCGGGCATACATAATGCCCACAATCCCCACAACCGCGGTGTCCATGCCCATGGGCAAAAACCGTCTGATACGGCAGGCCAACGATTCCACCGGTACATGCAATGGCAAGTAAAATAGCAAGGGTTATAATAAATTTCTTACACATGAATATCTCCTTTCCCGCCTAAGAATAAAATCCTGCAAAAGTTATTTAAGATATAATTTATGGCATTCGAGACACGTCTTTTGTATTAAATCCGTAACGGCGCTTAATGTCGCTCCTTCATCGTTTGAATCCGCAGCTTTTTGAATTTCTTTCACATGTGCATCCATCTTGTTCATATAAGAAGTAAAAACTTCTCTTCTTTTTTTGGTCTCCTCAGGATTCAAGGCTTCTGCTTGCATAAACCATTGGCCTCTCGGAAAGAAGTTATCGAGTATCTTTTTGCCTAGGTCGGGAAGGGCACCGGCCTCCTGTTTAACGTAATCCAGATTACCCTCTAATATCCCTTCGATCATATTCGTTACCCTGTTTTCCATCTCGCTGGTGAGTCTCTTAATGGGTAAGTTAACACGCACTTGCTTGCCTTCTTCTGCCATGGTTACAGAATGAAAAACCATATTTGCCAGCCCCATTATTGCAGCAAGACCAAAACCCAAAAAAATGCCCCTCTTCATACACTATCCTCCTTTCAACAAAGAAAAGTTATACGATAATTACACAAATAATTAATGAATACGCAAAACTAATTCCTTCAGGGTTAAATTTCGTAAATATCATACAATGTCTTACTAAATAACAAACTAGACTCCAGAAAGGAAAAACGTGAGAATACTTATACAGCAAGACAAATCCAAGAAAATAGAATAATTCGTCTAAATCCATAGACAAGTTTTTTGCCCCCTTATATTTCCGGTATTGCAAAAACTGAGTAAGAGTACACAGAGAAATCCTTGCTAATTAGGCTGCTTCGGCAACTTGTTATAACAGTGTAGTGGCAAGGCGCGCCTTGCCGCTATATTTGGTTTGAAATTCCTTAATATAAAGTTCCGAAATCCGAAATTCTAATTTTTAAGATTTTCACTTGACTTATCATAAAAAAATATTAGCATTTTTGTAGTTTTATTCCAACAAAACTCATTTAATTTTCAAGTGGTAAAATGCCATTAAAGCAGTTCAACAAAAAAAAAGATATCCATAATACCTTATTCGTTTCTCTCCTTATTTCATACCTCCTCTTGTGTCTTACAATGGGCGGTTTTCATGAAGGTATCTTCAGTACCAACCATTGCGACCATGGACTACAATCCGGATCCCATAATAATCATGATAATGCCGACAGCCTACTCGTTGGAATTTCAGATAATGTTTCTCAGCATGATGCAGAGACATGTCAAATCTGTCAATGGTTGAAGACCCCTTCAACCGTAGTACAGTTTTTCACATTAGATACACAATTTGATTTAGTCTGCATTCGTTTTCCGCGAAATTCCAATCCAATACTTTCATCTTTATCCATCCATAAATTTACCATTCGTCCACCTCCCTCTTTCTCCTGTTTTTCTGCTTAATCAAATAATTTAAGCCACCAATGCACAAAGGCACGAATGAGAAGTATCAATGCTATCTTACACGCATCTCTTGTGTTAAATCAGGCATTCGGTTACTTTTCTAACCAGATCAGAGAAATAGTGAATTATTGAGTTTCTCGTGTTCCTTGAGTTTATTAAATCTCCCCTCTAAAAAGAGGGGCCGGGGGTGTGTTATGGCACTATGTACACACACTTAATCCCCTCTTTCTAGAGGAGAATTACAAAAGATTGAAATTCCAAACGTTAAATTATTACCTATCTTATTGTTTCAAGGCGTTTTTGCAGGAGAATAGTATGAAACTGTTCAGTTGTGTACTTCTCGTGTGCATATTCTTCGTAGAAAGTTCCGTATCTTTTGTTTATAGTGAAATAATACCGACAGCCGACAAAGATTCCCAACCGACGGATGCGGTGGAAGGAACAGAAGAAGGTGCAAAAGAAATCCGTATTAATAAGGACGAATTTGAAGAGATCGTGGAGCAACTTCAAGGTATGAAGGAACTTCTTCTCAATATGAAACAGGATTATGAAAACCGTTTAAAAGAGATGCAAGAGAAGATCGCTGCTCTTGAAAAAGAAAGGACACAGACAACTGACATCGTCTCTCAACCAGCGAGTACTACAGAAGCGCCAATTGCTGGTATTGAAGACATTCCTATGAAAAAAGAGGAATATGATACGGTTGTCGAAAAACTTCAGAAAATGGAGTCAGATTATGATAGCCGTTTAAAAGAGATTCAGGAGACCTATGATTCACGCCTTGAAGAAATGCAGCAAAAAGTTGCCGTTGCTCCTCAACCTGCAAGTCCTGAAACTGGAACGTGGTCCCCGGAACAACCGATCACATTATTGAGCATGGGAAAGAGTTATATGAATATCTCATTTAACGGGTTGTTTGCCGCAGCCGGTTCCACTGCGGAAGACTTAGAAACCCTTGAGACAGGCGGACACGATCCCAACCAGCGCGGATTTACCGTGCAAAATTTAGAAACAACCTTTGAAGGGGCAGTAGACCCTTATTTTAAAGGTCAGGCAAACATTATTTTTCAAATCGATAAAGATGGAGAATCCTTTCTTGAAGTAGAAGAAGCCTTCCTGACCTCTATGTCGCTTCCTCTAAACTTACAGGTAAAGGCAGGCACCTTTTTTACCGAATTTGGAAGGCTGAATCCGTTTCATCCACATGCATGGGATTTTGCAGATCAACCCTTGGTTAACGGGCGGTTTTTAGGTCCCGATGGACTGAGGAATCCCGGTGTACGGCTTTCGTGGCTTGCCCCTACAAGCAACTATACGGAATTATTCTTTACCGTACAGGACAGCCAGGGAGAGACCGCACATAGCTTCAGAAATGAAGAGGCGCTCTTTGGGCGTGATGCCGTTGAAACACGCGTACGCGCTATGGAAGACATGCTATACACTCCACGTATTACAACTTCTTTTGAAGTAACGGATGAGACGACTGTTTTATTAGGTGCCTCAGCGGCCTTTGGACCAAATTCCACAGGCAGGGATAAAGACACCCTGATTTATGGCCTCGATATGTTCTGGAAGTGGAAGTCCAGTTATGCAAGTGGCGGTTTTCCCTTTGTAACCTGGCAGACCGAGGTCATGGGCAGGCGTTTTGAGGCTGGCGAAGATGTAAATGCCGGCTTGTCAGACGAAGTAATGCATAATTGGGGTACGTATTCTCAAATTGCCTGGGGATTTAAAAAACGGTGGGTAGCCGGACTGCGCGGAGATTATGTGGACGGAGAGGAGGAGGCAGTGGATCCTCTTGGATTTGAACGCTGGCGAGTCTCACCAAATCTCACGTTTTATCCGTCGGAATTTTCAAAGATACGACTGCAGTATAACTATGATGACATCTTGGGAAGTGACAGTACAGAGCATTCCGTATTTTTACAATTCGAATTTTTACTGGGTTCACACGGGGCGCATAAATTTTAAATACGGCTAACTACAGAGGTCATGAAGAGAGATGCTTTAAAGGGTGGCACGGACAAGCTTCTTTGTTCGTGTATATTTGGGACAATAATGGCTATTAGCTCAGGAGTGTTTTATGAAAATAAAATATCAATTATTCCTTTTTTTGTTGTTTGTAATAAGTTGTACATCTACCGCCTATGCAAAATTACATATCGTTGCAACAACCCCTGATCTGGGCGCCATCGCCAGGGAAATTGGAAAGGATAAAGTTGAGGTAACCAGTATTGCAAAACCTACGGAAGACCCTCACTTTGTGGATGCTAAACCGAGTTTTATTGTTAAACTCAACAAGGCGGATATGCTTATAGACGGAGGATTGCACCTGGAAATCGGATGGTTACCAAACTTAGTTACCGGCGCAAGAAACCAAAAAATACTTCCTGGGAACTCTGGATACTTAGTTGCCTCTGCGGGAATCCCTGTTTTGGAAACTCCTACTTCACTTGACCGTGCCATGGGAGATGTCCACCCTCTTGGAAATCCCCATTTTATGCTGGATCCATCGAATGGCAAGATCGTTGCAACACAGATTTGCAATCGGCTATGCCAAAATGATGCGGCAAATTGTGATTATTATAAAGATAATTTAAAGGATTTCGTTACAAGACTGGATCAAAAATTATCAGCGTGGCAAAAAATGACTGAGCCCTTTCGTGGCACAAAGATTGTTACCTATCATAAGACATTTCCCTATTTTGCAAAACGATTCAATCTCAATGTGGTGGAAACGCTTGAACCAAAACCCGGAATTCCTCCCTCCCCCGCCCACATTAACCACATTATTCCCATGATGAAAAATGAAGGGGTAAAACTTATTCTTATTGAGCAGTTCCGGGAGCGCAAAATACCCGAATTTGTTGCAGCGCAAACAGGGGCAAAGGTTGTTATCTTGCCAATAATGGTAGGGGGATTAAAAGAAACAGATGACTATCTAACCTTTTTTGATTATACTATTAATCAGATTGTGTCGGCATTGAACGCTAAATCTTAAATGTCTTTTTACATCGTTCTTTGCGTCCTTTGTGATGGATTATTTCTCTTAAACAACCATGACTACAGACAATTGTATTACCTTGAAGGATGTCACCATTGGTTATAATGGACATCCTCTCCTTAAGGACATTAATTTTTCACTAAAAGTAGGGGAATTTACCGTTTTGTTTGGACCAAATGGCTGTGGAAAAACCACACTGTTCAAAACCATCCTGAGGATTATTCCTCCGATTCAGGGAACTATCGTTTATGGCGAGAATCATTATCCACGATTTGGTTATGTTCCCCAGCGTCAGATATTGGATGAAATATATCCATTTACAGCGGAAGAAGTGGTGTTTATGGGTACGTTCGGGCAGGCAAAACCATTCTGTCCTACTTCTGACAAAAATCGTGCCTGGGTAGAGCAGTGCTTAAAAGATGTCGGGATGCTGGAGTTGAAAAAACAATTATTTTCTGAATTGTCTGGTGGCCAGAGACAACGGATACTTATAGCACGTGCGTTGGCTACAAGACCCGACATTCTCGTGCTGGACGAGCCTATCACCGGAGTTGATATTCTCGCACAGAAGATGATTATGGAACTTATTACGCTGTTGCACAAAAAGCATCAACTGACATTCATAATGGTTACCCACGAAATTCATAGTATTCCAAAATGGATAGACAAAATAATTTGGATCAATGACAATAAAGTATTAATCGGAAATAGTATAGAGTTGCTTTCGCCATTAATAACTGATGAAATCTCATTTCAGGGCACATTATGGCATTGACACGATTGGAATTTGAAAGGATAAGATCCGTTTTGGCGCTGACTTGCCCAAATTAAGGTAATATATGGAACAGCTGTTAGAGATACTGAATCCACATTTTCTTTTGCGAAACGCTCTTTATGCAGGGTTGATAGTGGGGTTTGTGTGCCCACAGGTAGGTATATTTTTTGTGCTGCGCCGTATGATTTTACTTGGTATAGCATTGCCCCAGGTGTCAAATGCAGGGATTGCCTTTGCCTTTTTATTGCATACCTTGGGATGGCATTTTTTCTACCATACTGAATCCGAAAAGGTCATGGCATTGACTGGTTCCATCATCTTTACCATCATTACTATCTTTATTTTGGCAATTCTCGAACGTAAAAGAAAAGGATTTACTGAAAATCGTATTGGATTTACTTATGTCCTTGCCGGAGCAGCCTCAATACTATTTGTTTCCTGGAATCCTTATGGTCAAACCGAGGTGCTATCCATGCTGAAAGGAGAGATTGTTTCTGTTCCTGATGTCTATTTGTGGTCAATGGTTGCTATTTATGGTGCGATCTTTATTTTTTTAACCGGCTTTCATCGCAACTTCATATTGGTGTCCTATGATATAGATATGGCCGTCACGGTAGGTAAGAAGGTTATAATATGGGACATTCTGCTCTACATAATTATTGGAATAATTATCTCGCTCGGAGTAATGACCGTTGGTCCGCTGGTCATATTTGGCTTTCTGTTAATACCGCCAATTACCGCCAGAATGGTCACTCGCGGGATACTTCCTTTTTGCATTGTTTCCTCAGCCATCGGAGTCACCGCATCTTTTATTGGCTTTTATATTTCATATCGCTTTGACCTTCCAACAGGTCCAACAGACGTTGCTTTACTCAGTGTAATATTGGTACTATCATACTTAGCAAAAATGCTCTTTTCGATGAAAAGACAATGTGAAGGCAAAATCAAATTAAAGGAGAATGCATAGTGAATAGTAAGAAGATTGTAGCCACAACGATTGCTTGTGGTTTTGGAATGGTAACCTTGTTGAATTCACCCTGTTGTTTTTCAAAAGAGGGGACGGTTACAGCCGAAAGTAAAGGCAAAACTCAAAGCGAAGCACTACTAGATCGTATTAATGTCCCTGATGAGCTGTATAAACAAGGATTGAACTATGCTCAATATGGACTTTTTGATGAAGCGATTGAGATGTATAAGAAGGCTCTGGCCAAGAATCCCAGTTACCCTGATGTATATAATAAACTTGGCGTTGCATATACACAAAAGGGCATGCATGACAATGCCATTGATGCCTTTCAGAAGGCTATAGAACAGAAGCCCAAAGACGTCGAAGCTTATTACAACCTTGGTTCTGCGTATTTTGACAAAGGTGTTTTTGATAATGCCATTACGGCATTCAACAAGACCATTCAAATTAATCCCGAATATCGGTCTGCTTATTCTCTCCTGGGTATTGCTTATACAAAAGTCGGCAAGTACGATGATGCAATTCAGATATTAAAGAAACGTATAGAATTAGATCCAAGTCTTGCAATAGCCCATTCGAACTTAGGCATTGTGTATTCAATGAAAGACATGGATAAGGAAGCCTTGACGGAATATAATAAGGCGCTGGAAATTGATCCGGGTCATGAAAGTGCCCTCTATAATATAGCCCTGCTCTATGATAAAACCGGAAATATAGATGAAGCCATCCGATATTACAACAAAACGGTTGAAATGAATGTCAGTAATGCAGATGCCCAATATCGGCTAGGGAAAGATTATATGAAGAAAAAGCAATACGATGATGCAATCAATGCCTTTCAAACGGCTGTAATGTCTGACCCAAATAATGTGGAAACCTACAATGATCTCGGTATTGCATACAAGGCCAAAGGTCTGGAGAAAGAGGCAGAGGGCTACTTCTCAATATACAAAAAAAAGAGCAAGAAAGGAAAATAGACGTTTGAGATATAAAGATATGCAATAATTACTAACGCACCCTGGTATAACTATTCATGAATGTAGAGCGAAGAGACTCTTCGCTCTACAAGCCGCAATTTTGAAGAATTCTCTTCTCGCGTTGTCACGACATGGACACGATGCAACGCACCTCAGAATTGTTACATAATGGCTTTGACACAATAATCTCGGTCAAAGATGAGACTGATTGTCAATTATAAAAGCAGATGGAAGGGTTATCCATGAGCACATAGCAAAAGAGGATGATATGGTATGTTTTTAAACCGTCACTTAATAAGTCAGGAAATACCGTCTTATATAGTAGCGGAGATATTAATCTTTACGAGGCTTCTTCTCCGTTCACTCTCGTTACGACCCGGATAGTTGCTCATGCCGCCTTGCGGCACTTTTGTCAATGGGCTTCAAAAGGTAACGTTTCCATTATCCCCTGCCCTCCAAGCTATATGGCTTCCGGCTTTTGCCATGACAGGACTCGCACCCGTTAGTAAACGCTACCCTTCGCCAGGCACGCTCCTTTTAAAAGATTCGACCTCTAACCTTCTCTCCCTTGATGGGTTTACAGTTGAACAATTTTTTGCTAGACAACGCGATTACTCGCGGTCTATTTTTATCGAAAACTCGCGTTATGAAAGTTGGGAAAACAAAAGCCATAACACAGGAAAGTGGGGTACTTTCTCGGACGATCTGCCGGAATAGAAACCTTGTATGCTGACTTCTGGTTTCTGGCTTCCAATTGTTGCTAGGGATCAAAACATATCTGCCAATTTCTTTGAAATCACGGCAAGATTTTTATCCTTCGTTAAGAATTCTATCTCATTCGGATGTACCTTGAGATCAACAAGCAGTTTCCTTATCTTATTCCATCCGGAGTCCTTCTTTTTTTCACTCGTTTCCAAATACAAATCCGAGACTAATTCCCCCAGCTTTTGTATCAGGCGCAGGTCTTTATTTTCGTAAAAATTCCTGATAACCTTCTTTTGATATTCTGTATACCCTTTTCCTTCCTTTTGGTCCATGTGTCTTCTCCATTCAAAGGTAACCCCTTATCCACTCTTTATTAACTATAGTAAACGCAAAAAGAACGTTGTCATTGCGAGGAGGTACGACGAAGCAATCCCTGTAATGAGATTGCTTCGCTGTCGCTCGCAATGACCAGGACATGTCAACTTATTTAATACGTTTACTATATTTTGTACCCTTATACCACAATTCTCTCTAACTAAAGTGTGTCCTCCAATGCAAATCCTACCTTTACTATGACCTCCCAGCGGGTGATCTTCTCATTTTCAATACGTCCCCGGGTTTCAACGACCTGGAACCACCGCAAATTACGCAAGGTCTTCGATGCCCTTGAAATCGCATTTTGAATAGCATCTTCCATTGTCTTTGTAGAAGTGCCCGCCAATTCAATCACTCTATAGATGTGGTCATCCATACAACACCTCCTTGATTTAGATAAAAAATACCGAAGAGAATCATACCGTTAACGCACTCTGAAAGGCAACAGATATTTATTCGAATTATATCAGAAATTGCAGATATTCTTGATAGATTAGCCCTAAAACAAGCGAGGTTTTAAAAACCTCGCCTTCAGATTCCACGACAGCGCCGCCATTACCATGTATGCCCAGTTGCTTTCCAAATCCCTTACCGGCATCCTCATCGCATTTACTCCGTTCTTCAATTGCTCTATCACGTTCTCCTGATCGCATCTCCCATTCGCCAACGCCACAATATCCTCTGCCGTCCTATCCCTCAGTGTCGTTATATAAAAAAGTATTGAATGTCATCGGTCAGTGCTTTCTTTCCCTCTTCCACCGTCAGATTCTTCTCCAGCGCCACTACCCGATACATCTTCTCGCATTTCCCAGGTTGATATTCAAATTCCGCTACTCGTTCACTCGCCAGGCGGATATTCTTATATCCCTTCTCTTTGACTATTTCCTCTTTTATGTTCTCTGGCTTCTGCCTCTCCTGTGTTTTTACCGTGTATTTCGGTTTCCGCACCAGTACCTTCCATGACTCCTTCGGCAATTCTTCCGCTCGTTTTAGCAACACCGCACGGGCATCCATTCCAAATACAAAGTCCACTCTTTCTGACCATCGATCAAAATTCCCTGTCAGGGAAAAGTCCGTGTCACCACGGATACATACCCCTTCCGCAGAGGGTTCCTCTTCAGCCGCCTCTCTATTTCCTGTTTCCTTCTCTTCAGTATTCTGCTATGCTGACGTTCTGATTTTTTGCTCATCTGAAATGCCCCTTTTTCTGGTTAGTGATTTTCACACATCCTTATTTTAACCAGCAAAATCGGGCATTTCAACCAACTTCATCTCTCTCTATAAAATAATCACGCTTGGATAAGGTCTAGCAGGCTCACCGTTACAATAGGCCGAATCGAGTTCGTTATTCTACGGACTAGCTTTTCACCTCCCGTTGCTCCCACCACACATCACGGTGTCGTAGTTACGGTCGGTTACAGGGCAGAAAGCGTTTTCCCTGAAGGGGACTTTCACCCCTCTGGCATTGCGCACTTTCAGGAGCACGAGAGCGAAGAGTCTCTTCGCTCTACAGATAAAAAGCCACCGAAGGCCTAATTCATGGATGAAAAAATTCCTAACGATGTCAGAATAACAATACGTTCATCTTTTTCGTATGCGTTTAGAAATACTATTCGATTGCACAGAAATGCCATGAAAAATTACAAAAAAGTACATGGTGATCCGCTTTTTTGTGTTTTTCTCCCTGCCACCGTTTCCACCCCGTTGTTTTAACCCGACTTTCGCAATTCGACTTCAGAAATTGCTATTTTTTGGCATGTATCTCCTTGTAAACATTGATTTTAAGGGGTTGATTTCCCAAAACGGCTTGTAGTGCCGACTTTTTTTATAACCCCTTGAATTTACTGGCTTAGCAGCTTATCTACCCTCGAATTGCGAAGGTCGGGTTAACTGTTGAGTATTCTTACTGTTAAAAAACTTCATAGCTTTTTTACCTTTGAAAACGTGTTTGGAATACCATTTGTTCTAACAGACCAATTATTTCCATGAATATCCTGACAGGAGCAAAATATGAGAAAGTTTATTTTATACGCGAATATGATGGTTCTTCTTTTTTTTCTGGCAACAACCCTGATGGCAGATGTAGTTACGGTTTTTGAACACACCTATGTACGCGAGACCGGATCACCCAAAACGCAGACAGACACATTTCCCGGCATAAAAGGCCTTGCTACTATACGGGTGACCAATGGCGGTCTTGAGGAAGCAGACAGCGAGAAGGTAAGCAGTGCAGATATTGTATTAAATGAGGAGACCATCATCGACTCATCCAATTTTAATCAAAATGTGGAGGTAGTAGACGCAGAGAAGA
>JAUQXU010000399.1 GCA_030837935.1 Candidatus Brocadia sp. | reverse complement strand
GCAACGCATGTTGAAAAGGTATGAGAGACTTCGTAAATTCCGCCTTGCAAGTGATTAAATGGATAATAGCCATCCTTCCTAGTTGGATACTTACTGTAAAAACTAAACAATTTCCTTAATCCGTTCATTGACAATCTTTCCATTTCTGAAACGGATATTGGAGATACAATTGTACCTCCCCATCCAGAAATTTCAGGTGGTAAAGGCCAGAGCCCAAAGCTACCCTGCCATTTTTCAATAAATGACTGAGTTACAGATAAACGAAAGATGCACGGTATTACAGAAAGCTGCTTATATTTCCATTTTAATAACCAACGAGGTTGCTCTTCGCATTCATCTTTATTATCAGGATCATTTCTTCCCATGATTATTTTTTGAATGTTTTCTCGTTGCTTCGGCAAGAGGTAAGGAACTATTCCATTAATAAGTACACCTAATTCATCAGTGAGATTGGATTCAAAAAAAATTTCGGGCCTTAATAAAAAATCATATGCCTTGCTTGCATAATCTTCCGAATTTGTTAGATACGAATACATCATGAAATACGCCAGAGCACCATCTTTAGTTCCCCTTAAATTAGGCTCTTCCTTGGAAAACCAATCGGTCTTTTCTTTTGCATGAAAGAGAAGCGCTTGATGGATTGCATTTAAAAATTTATTTATAGGATCAACAGAATGAGTGTCGTAATCATAATGCTTTTGCTCCCAAGCTGTGTCTCTAAGAAAAACTGTGTTTAATACATTACCTTCAGGATGATATTCATGTCTTGCACTCCAATCAATTACAGCATTAATAGCTGTTTTAAGCAGCCATGTGGATTTTTTAAATCGTTCGGTAAGGAAATCCTTTTTATGAAAATGGTACTCTGAACAATGTAAACCTTTCTCATGTGAACTAAAAAAGTTATGAGAGATAACCCTCTCCGGGACATCTTGTATTATAAATTTCCAAAGGAGGCTGTCTCCTTTATTCGTGGCATCAATATATTTTGAAATTGCCTTTCCCACCCACCGATCACCTGTTTTTCCCTTTTCGATCTCTAAAAGCTTTTCCAAAATTTCTTCAATACCTTGTGTCTCCCAATGTAAAAACTTATCGATCACAAGCAGAATTGGCCCAAATGCAGAATCAGGTGTATTTAAGACATATTTCCAGCATTCAATTACTTCTTTGGGACGGCTGTTCATCCATTTTTCCAGAGCATATAAAAGCGTTACTTTTACTGAATCATTTTCTTTTTTAATTAGTATAGCCTCTGTCAATGCTGGATGTAAGGTATCGAACCATTCTGGTGAAGTAACCCTCTGTAAAAATCGATTAAAGAGATTGGGATAGCCCACGTGAATCTTCTTAATAAGATTAAACTCAACATCGGTAATTGGTGATAACTCTGCAAGAGATTCAACAAGCAACCTTTTTAAATGATAAGCTACTTTGTCATTTCCTAAAATCTGTATCATTTCTCTTGAAAAATCCTTGTTATCCATCGAATGGTGGTAAAATAAAAATGTCCTGATAGACGGACGGATAAAAGGCAACTGCGGGTGTTCCAGAATAAACGCTTGCAGTGTCTTGCCTTCCTTAGGGTACGACCTGATCATCAGGTAATCCAGCATCGTCTGATGTGCAAATGAGAGTCTATCCCTGAAGGTATCTACTATCAAAACACCTTCTGAAGACAATGCTCGTATCATCGCTTCTGTCCCTTTGAACTGGAACCTTGGCATAAAAAGTAGGCGTTTTTTCAGGAGATTATTCGACATGGACTGCAATAACTCTGTTACATTGGGTCCTAATTTTGAATTCTTTTCAACGGACTCCTCAAAGAAGAGCTTAATAATATGAAACTCCGTAAGGATTGAGGAAATTGGGATTTTGCTGTAGATTTTCTCATAAAGCTTTAAGTTCTGCGGATGAGAAAGTAATCGCTGCTGATGCTCACTGATATTCCTGGCATCAATCTTCCATGATTCAAGTATTGGTTTGACGTTTCTTTCAAAACAAAACGATGGCAGTGGTATTTTGCCTTCCCATGAACGATTCCGTAACTGCGGGTCATATTCAAGATCAAAGTCCCTGCAGGCAAGAACTAGAGAAACATTCTCTATGGAGATTACTTTGTCAATAAAAGACAGAAAGATTTTCAATGCCTTTTGATCCCTTGAAAGGGAGAGTGCATCTAAGGAATCGATAATAACTACGACTTGCCTGTATTCCGAAAGTCTTGCTACCAGAATAAAAGGATCTTGTTCACAACTCAACCGTTGTATGAGTTCATCCTCCGAATAGACATCGTCAAACTGGTCACCTTTGATAAAAAGCAAACCTAATGCATGTGTTTTTTCTAACTGGTCTGCCACCTCAAGCAAAATCCATGTCTTGCCGCAGCCCTTCTTGCCGGTAACTAGGATTGAATTTTTCTTTGCTTTGACGTTGTCAAGGATGGTATTAACCTCATCACGATATATTTTATGGCCACCTATTCGTGTATCGCAACTACGGCCGATCTGAGAAGCAGTTTTAAATTTTTCAAGTATTTCAGCCTCTTCTAACGCCGGAGCTTTATGCAATCCCTCTTTTGCCAAAGCTTCTAATAAAACATCTTTTGTAAATTTATGGGAAGCATTTAAGCGAGCACTTTGTTTCGTAACTAAGTCTTTTAAAGAACCATATGCCTGATTATGTCTGATAAAATGTCGTTTTAATTTATCTTTAACATCTTCTTCCCATCCTTCAAATGTATGATGCGGGCCTATTTCGATATGCTTTAAAATGGAGAAGGCTTCTTCTACAGTGATATCAAGAATATTTTTGAAATCATCACAAA
>JAUQXU010000398.1 GCA_030837935.1 Candidatus Brocadia sp. | reverse complement strand
TATGTTCTTTTGCCCGTTCCTATCTTGTTCTCCACCGTTCCATACCGCCATGTTAAAATAAGTAGTCCCCCCAGGAACAAGCTGCACATCATGTGGATCGTCTGTAATTAATGAACGATACATAATCACAGTCCATACCCCGTCCTCATATTTACTGCATCCATTTACGTCCTGATGTGCTTGAGTGGTAAGCGTACCAAAACCCTCAGCGTTTAAATCCTCTACCGTCCTTCCCCTCCCTGGCTGAGAAAGCAGATTATTGGCAGCTCTCCCCCCTGACAAAACCTCTACACTGGTTATTAATTCCCTATGATAATATGCACTGAAAGGGTTCAAATTAAAATCATCATGCATGTTCGGATACTGCGCCTCCACGTCTTCCAGCTCGCCCTTAACCAGCAAATCAGCTTCCCAATCCGCTTTCCAATGCCAAAGATTTGTCGGTTTTTCACGATCTCCCATCCTGGGGCTGAAATGTTCCGCCGGCGTTATCTCTACTGCCCCCAAAGGAAACATTAAAGCAACAGCATCCCTGAATTCCTGAACCGCAATTGCCCTGGCATTTTTCGTAGGGTCACTCCAAGAAATCTTGAAATACACCGCAAGGCCGTCATGGATAGCTTTTACTTCTGCATTACTAACAGACCCACCGCCATTCGGAAATGCCTTATCCTGCTTTTGGAGTGGAATCGCAACTGCTTTTGCATCGGTGAAAAAACCCTGCAATGATTCCACATCCATATGATACGGTTTACTTACTTCAACATATTTCACTGTCAACACCTCTTTTGCTGGAGTAAATTCCTCTTCACTTGCCCCCTTTACCCCAGGCGCTGTTTCCTCAGCAGCAAATAATGCGGTACTAAGAAATGCACAGCTTAAGAGGACTCCGCCATATCTCTTAAACATTAAATAAGTTTTTTTCATTCACATCCTCCCTCCTTTTAAAATTTAAATACTGCAAGAATTAGACCGTTGCATATTTTCAATCTTATAAGACATTAAACAAATTATACTCCGTCTAGCCAAAATAATCCAAACAAAAAAAACTGATCATAGTTTTGTAATTCGCATCAATTTACACAATTCTCACGTCAACTTTAACTGATAAACGCAACAATGAAGGTATTTCTTCTGTGAAATGCACAATACATAATCGAAACAAAATTAAGACTTACTATGCTGCAGGGATATGGATGATAGATACTCGGCATTTCGCAAATGGAAGGTGATAAATCTTTAAAAATTCTGGAACATTTAGGTTGTAGCTTCAAACAAATCCACTTATACAGTCATAATTACAATTCTGAATACATATTGTAACAAACTCAAACAACTTTGCAAGACGTAGCCGAAAGAAAACCAAGAAATCATGTAATATTTCGCTTATCAGATATGTGAAGCGAATCGTCACCCATAAATAATGCCTTAGCCTCATTAACTATCTGCATCGTTATTTCTTGATATCCTTTTTCTTGTGCATATTCCTCAATTTTTCTTTTAACCACGCCTCTAACAAACGATGGAATTCTTTCCGTTTGAGATTGTGCTTCCTGTGTCCAGACAGGAACCTGCTTTACCATACACGGCATATCGCAACTTTTTTGATCGCTTTTAACTGTCCTAGAGAGACCATTTTCCTTAAGCAAAGATTCACGGCTGTTTGCCATAGTTTCTTTTTCATTTGCAGTTCCCTGAAACTTTGCAAAATCAACCGGCATATCAAGTTTTGCCTCTAAACTTCCTCCCGTAAGCAAGATGTTGCACGGTGCCAATCTCAACAAATTTTCTGTCGTACTACCAATATCCAATCCATTCGTATTATGAACACCTGTACGCCCTAAAATCAATGTCGATGGGCTTTCTTTTTTGATATAACTCAAAATTTTATCGTATGGCTTACCATCCATAAGAACCGTATCTACCTCTACCCCGGCATCTCCTGCCATTCTATTTACTCTATCCAGATGATTCTGGTATATCTTTGCCAAACCTTTGTCAATAATCTCCTCATGGAGGGTTTCCTGTTCTTTAAATCTGAAGACTTGTCCTGCCTCTTTGGAAAGAACATTTGCAATACTTTCAAAAGCAACACGATGATAATGCGGATCAAAGACCGAAACCGCAACCAGTTTCAGATTGAACGACTTAGCAAAGTTAATAGCCGATTTAACTCCAGCAATCGACGGCATACTTCCATCAACCGCAATGACTACCTTTCCCGCCAGGCATCTATCCTTTACTACCAGGACATCCGTTTTGATACGCCTGACAACTCTTTCACAAACACTTCCAATTACATTTTCATTTACAGCAGCCAATCCAAGCGCACCTAGGATAACCAGATCATACCGATTCCCGTGAACTTCCTTAATAATTTCATAATAGTTTTTACCTTCCAACAAAAGACCTTCGTGTGCAACAGTTGCTTCTCTGCATTTTTTCTTAAATACATCCAGATACGATTCAGAAATTAATTTGAGCCCCTGATTAATCAGCGTACTATGGAGATCGCGTTGTCGCTGAAGAACGCTTTCGTCTTGATACTGAGGCGGCAGCCCTTTCTCCATATCACGAAATCGCCTCTGATGTAATAAGGCATCATAGACATGGCACCCTACCAGCGAAGCGCCAAACTTATGTGATAAGTCTATACCGAGATCGATACAAAAATCGGAATGACGGGAATTATCAATCGCTATAAATATTTTTTTATACATAGGGCTTCTTAAGGACTCTAACATTTCGTTGATTCGTTCCTAAGCTTCTTCCACTCATTCACTGCTCCACCCGCCAAAGCAAGGGTAATTACAACAACAAAAACCCAACGCATTGAAGAGCGAAAAGCACTTACTTTTTTATCATCGCCAGCAGCCTCTTTCACCGCAACTACCGGTTTCTCAGTATCCTGCGTTGAAAAACCTCTAATATAGACTACCAGCTCTTTGATCCTTTTATCCGTAAGCGTCTTTCCCCACGGAGGGCAGAGATTGGATTTGTCAACAGCCTTTGAACCTTCGGTAATAGACTTTGTAAGTTGATCATCAGTCCTTTTTTTCATATACTCCACATCGGTAAAATTTCTAGGCTTCGGTTTTAAATCAATCGTAAAAAACGTACCATCTCCTTTGCCTTTCATCCCATGGCAGGGAGAACAATAATATTCAAAGGTTTTTTTCGGCGATAGCAAAAAAACCTGATCTCGGGGAGAAACATCCTCCCCGTTCACTGCTGAATACCAGCTCACGACACCTAGCAAAAGCACTGAGGTTATAATAACTTTTTTCCCAACCGAAAAATATCCCATTATTTGCCCTCTTTCTTCATCACATGATCCACCAAGAAACCGACCAGCTGCTTCAATTCGTCATCTGACAAACCAAAGTTTGGTTCTACACCCTGAGGATTTACCTGTTGCGGATTTTTTAAATGATATAGTATATAAGAAGACTGCAACCTATCCCCAACAGTTGCAAGGTTAGGTCCTACAACTCCACCACCTTTGGTACCTTCTGCATGACACGTGTTGCAACCTTTATCGTAAAAAAGCTTCTCTCCTGATGCAATCACTTCTGCTGATGGCGCCCCTTCCTTATAAAAATCCGGAAGTGCCTCTTTGATAAGGAGATTCTTTTCTATAAACTCAGTAGCAACCACTGCGTCTTCTTCAGTCAAATTAAACTTGGGCATTTGCTGACTCAACGGACGAATTATGTCAGGTGCCTGCAAAAACTCCCTCTCCCAGCTCATCTTGATCTTGCTACCGGTAAACGTTAAATTAGGCGCATAAGAACCACCCTTATCTTGAATACGATGACAAGTCAGGCATCGAATTTCATACAGAAGCTTTTCAAATCCAGCCAATCCGTCACGCTTTTTCTCAACTACTGGCATTAATTCAGAAATCCCTTTTACATCATGGCAAACAAAACACCTTGCTTTTTCAACTATATTTCTGCCCGTTTCAATAAGTGCACTGTCTTGTCTCAAGCCAGCAAATTCTTTTTCTGTCAATACTTTAACTTCAGGCTCTGCAGGTTCTGCTGGCGCTACATCACCTTCGTCTTCGTCTTTTTCTTCTGGGATAAACTGCGTATCACGCATCACGAACTCTACAAGCCCTCGAATATCTATATCCGTAAATCGATACTGCGCCATCATCGTATCGGAAAAGTGGCTTTTTGTATTACCGAGCCAATCGTATAACCAATCTCTATTTATCTTTGTTGTAATTTCACCTAAGTCAGGACCGACTCCAACATTTCCACCAGATCCCTTTATCGGATGACATATCGTGCATCGTGCACGCCCCCACACACCCTTTCCGTTATTAAACACCTTGTCCATCTTCTCATATTCTTCTTCAGAAAGTTCGTCCTCTTT
>JAUQXU010000034.1 GCA_030837935.1 Candidatus Brocadia sp. | reverse complement strand
CCGTCACGAAAAGCAATCCGTAAAGACCGTGTAAAACCACAGCCGCATAAAAATGAGGCTGCAGGGATTAATGCTGCACAGATTCTTGCGGGAATATAATTGGCTATATCGTCAAGTCGTGCCGACGCCCAGCCGAATCGGATATATTTCTCATTCCTATATCCCACCATGGAATCCAACGTATTTATTGCCCTATAAGCCATTGCTGCCGCAGGCCCCCCCACAAATGAATACAATAATGGCGACACAATACCATCGACGCTCCCCTCCGCAACCGTTTCTACACATGCCCGCACTATTTGCTCTTCGTTTAGATGGGCTGTATCCCTGCCTACGATCTGTGATAATGCCTGTCGTGCCTTTATTAAATCATTTCCCCTGAGAGATGTCATTACCTTTTTTGCTTCATCAGCCAGACTTTTTATAGAAATTGTAAAATATATAATAACAGCCCCGCTTAGCATTTCACACGGAATACCTCCTTGTTCTGCTATGGATATTACGACATATGTCGAAAGATACGCTCCTGACACAACGATCGTGGTCAGCACTATCCCACGTATATACTCTGATACGGGGAATCTCCGCACGATATATTCCATGTTTTCTATAAACTTCCCGATGAGTCGAACAGGGTGATATGTCCATTGAGGATCACCAAGAGCAATATCCAGGATATAGGCAACCGCTGTTTGAATAAGGCCAAAATGTGTGAAATTAATCATCGTTAAAACAGTCACAGGCGGATTCAAAAAAAAGAGTCAGAAGCCAGAATTCATGAATCAGAATAGATTGCCACTTCAACACGCAAAGCGCATTTTCATTCTGAATTCTGAGGCCTGACGTCTGACTCCTTGAAAATTTATACAAAAACAATCTAGTTTTTTACTTCATAATCTGCATCAATAATGTCATCCTCCCCACCTTCACCCTTTTTTTCTTTTCTTTTCTTTTCTTCACCGCCGGGCGGGGGAGGAGGCTGCTGTTCTCCTTGCTTGGCGGATTCCTGATATACTTTTGCACTAATTTCATGCATGGCGCTTGTTAAGGTATCCATCTTTTGTTGTATGTCTTTTTCATCTTCCGTTTTTATCGATTCTCTTAAATCTTTAATAGCAGTCTCAATCTTCTGTTTTTGTGAGGCATCGATTTTTCCGGCTACATCCTTTAAGGTTTTTTCTGCACTGTAAGCGAGATTATCCGCCTTGTTTTTTGTTTCAGCAGTTTCTTTTGTCCTTTTATCCTGATCGGCGTATTCTTGTGCCTGTTTGACCATACGGTCAATTTCTTCCTTATTTAATTTGGTTGAAGCCGTAATTGTAATCTTTTGTTCGTTTCCTGTACCCAGGTCTTTTGCATGCACATTAATAATACCGTTGGCATCGATATCAAATGATACCTCAATTTGTGGAACGCCTCTTGGCGCAGGCGGAATACCAGAAAGATGGAATCTTCCCAGTGTCACATTATCCCTTGCCATTGCCCTTTCACCCTGGAGGACATGCACTTCCACACTGGTCTGGTTATCCTCCGCTGTTGTAAAGACCTGGCTTTTCTTCGTGGGGATAGTTGTATTTCTTTCAATGAGATGGGTAAGCACTCCGCCAAGGGTTTCTATACCAAGTGACAGAGGTGTCACATCAAGAAGGACGAGGTCTTTAACCTCTCCCGATAAGACGCCAGCCTGGATTGCAGCTCCCATAGCTACACATTCCATCGGGTCAATGCCCCGTTCAATTTTTTTCCCTACGTAATCCTCCACAAATTTGTGAACGATGGGCATACGCGTTGGACCACCCACAAGGATAACTTTATGAATATCATTTGGCGTTAATTTAGCGTCTTTTAATGCCTGTTCAATCGAATGTCCACAACGGTTAACAATAGGAGATACCAATTGTTCCAGCTTTGCCCTGGTTATGGTATGGGTAAAGTGTTTTGGGCCGGAGGCATCCGCAGTAAGGAATGGGAGGTTGATGTCGGTTGTCAATGTTGTAGAAAGTTCTATTTTGGCCTTTTCTCCCGCCTCCCTTAATCTCTGCATAGCCATTTTGTCATTTTTCAGATCGATGCCGTATTCCTTCTTGAACTCAGACACCAAATAATCGACAATCGAATTATCCATGTCTGTTCCACCCAATTGGGTATCGCCACTTGTAGAAACTACCTCAAAAACACCCTGACCAAAATCCATAATGGTGCAATCCAAAGTACCACCACCCAAATCGAATACCAGGATTTTTTGGGATTCTTCAACCTTGTCCAACCCATAAGCCAATGATGCAGCAGTGGGTTCGTTAATAATTCGAACAACGTCCAATCCGGCAATCGTGCCTGCGTCCTTGGTGGCTTGCCTTTGATTATCATTGAAATAAGCGGGAACTGTAATTACGGCCTTTTCCACCCGTTCTCCGAGAAAAGCTTCGGCATCCTGTTTTATCTTCTGTAAGATAAATGCTGAAATTTGTTGAGGGGTAAAGGTTTTGCCGCGAATGGTAGCTTTGTAATCAGTACCCATCTTTCTCTTAATTGCATAAACGGTCCCTTCCGGGTTACTAACTGCCTGTCTGCGTGCAGGTTCACCTACGAGTTTTTCTCCATCCTTTGTGAATGCAACATAAGAAGGAAATGCCTTACCACCAACTGTTGCACCCTCTGCACTGGGAATGATCGTCGGTTTGCCACCTATCAGCACGGCCGCAGCAGAATTACTTGTCCCTAAATCTATACCAATAATCTTTGCCATTTCTTACCCTCCTTTTTCCTCTTTTGGCTTTTCTAGAATCTGAATATTTTCCTGTATTTTTGATTTCTGGGATACTACTACTTTTGCATGTCTTAACACAAAGGTATTTAACAAATAACCTCTTTGGATTTCTTCCAATACGGTGTCTTCAGGCACTTCGTCGTTGACCTTTTGCATGAGAACTTCATGCTTATATACATCGAAAGGTAAACCCACGGAGGGTATAGGTTCCAAACCCTCCGATTTTAAAATGCGTGAAAATTCCTTGTAAATCATTTTAATCCCATTGACGAATTCTTCCCCCGTTGTATTACTTGTTGTACAGACTGCTTTTTCTAAACTCTCATAAATATCCAATAATTTTTTGATCAGTGATTCAGCAGCAGTACGTTCAATTGTTTGTCGTTCTTTTGCGGCCCATTTTTTATAGTTATCAAAATCGGCTGCGAGTCGCCGCATCGAGTCCTGTAGTTCTTGGATCTTTTTCTTACTTATGTCCAATTCTTGTTTCAGGGATTGAATTATTGACTGCTGCTCTGCAAATAACACCTCGGAAGCCTGAACAACTTCTACTTTATCAGATGGGTTGGTATCTTTTTCGGTTCCATTTGACATGGTTATCTTACCCTAAATAATCTTCTGGAAATACAGCTTTTGCAGATTCATAGTACAAAACCAAAATTATAATACAATAATTAAAATATTGCAAGTTCATTAAAATTCTCTATTTCCGATCAGTTACATCCCGCCTTCTCTTAAAATCTTAATAAGTACTGAAATCAGATGAGAAGGAATATTCGTCTCTTGCAATCCTTTTATGGTTGCCTCAATATCATAGTGGACTCGTTTTATCTCAACACGCCCATCCTCCCATACAGCATACGATGCCATAGGGATACCATCCCGTGGTTGACCAACACTTCCAGGATTCACCACGGTGACGCCGTGTAAATTACGTATCATCGGAAGGTGGGTGTGGCCAACAAAGACGGTATCTGCAGCAATATTCATTAACTCAGACTCCCATTGTTTATCGGAGACATCGGGTCTAAGATATTTATAAATATCACCGCCGGGTGAACCGTGTGATAACAAAAATCTTCTTCCCTCTAATTCCAGATGCAACGTTGTTGGCAAATTACCAAGAAAGCCTTTCTCTTCTGCAGGTAAGGAAGCATTCGTAAAAATCTTTCCTGCATCACTGAGTTCCTTGTATTTCAAAGAACACCCACAATCCATATTCCTACCAACGGCGTTATCGTGATTCCCACGAACTACGTTTTTGGTTAAGGCTCTGACTCTTTCGGTACATGCCTTAGGATACGGCCCATAATTTACGATATCTCCAAGGCAAAAAATCACATCGGCTTTTTCAGTCACAGCGTCCAAAGCAGCCAGATTGCCATGAATGTCTGATATTACTAATATTTTCATGCCTTGTATTTTCCTTGTCTTTATGAAAATAAATATATAAAATCACGAATTATACTGATATAAAATTTTGGAATCAAGGTTTATCTGATGTAATTCCTTTTCTATTCATTGAGCGATGGGAGATTAAAAATTCATGAAATTGGCTGAAAATCTTGTGACTTTTCGTCTAAGACTAAAAAATGTCCCTGGCACCTTGGGCAAGGCGCTTACTACCATCGGCACGTTGGGTGGAAGTATGG
>JAUQXU010000397.1 GCA_030837935.1 Candidatus Brocadia sp. | reverse complement strand
CATCGCGGTAAAACCCCACTTACATAAATGTTCCGCAAGTTCCCGCATCTGGATCGGTCCGCAGCAAAAGCCATGGATAAGGAGGCACGCCGTCTTGCCATGACCAAGCATAAATTCCTCGCCATAGAGAGATAAATCATTGAGTATTGAATTATTCAGCATGCTTTTAAAAAAGCTCCAAATTTATTCTACTTGTTTGTCACAAAAAGATAGTTTTTCAATATGCTCCATAATCACTTTTGTAATCTCCTCAATCCCTTTCTTTTTTTCATGTTCGTTAAAATTTTCAAATGTCATCGGTTTACCAAAGATTATTGTAATTCTGGAAATTCTTGGTATCTTTGCGCCCTTTGGTAATGCTTTGAAAGTGCCAGAGATGAATGCAGGGATGACGGGCGCGCCGCTCTTTATGGCAAGAAAACCGATACCCGGGTTTCCTTCCTGAAGGCGGCCCTCTCGGCTCACACCTCCTTCAGGGAAGATGCCTAAAACGTCGTTTTTGTTAAGTACCTCCATACCCTGCTTAAGCGCAGCTCTATTTGAACCTTTCTCTTTCACACAGATACAATGCAATAATTGAAAAAGCCATTTCCCACGACCCTCGTAATAGAGTTCCGTCATCATGAAGGCAATGCGTCTTGGAAACATTGATTGAAGTGCTACGGGATCCATGTAACTGAAATGGTTTGCGGCAACAATAAGAGGTCCTTTCCGAGGGATATATCCTGCATTTTGAACCTGGATATGAAAAAAAACTTTTAATAACACAACGCCAATCGCCTTGAGCACGAAGAAGAAACAATTATTCAGGAATCCAAGAAGGCGGGGGTGTATGGTATAAAAAAACGCAGCTTTTGTATGATGTGTCTTTCTAGTTTCTTTTTTCATAAATTTGTGGAAATCCACGTCCCAATTAATCAGGGGCTTTTTAAGACAAATATTTAGCCTCGTCTCTTCCCTTCTCTTCATGTACAAAATAGAATAGAGTTCCGCCTGCTATGAAGAAGAACGAAACCGATATGATGCCTGCTCGTGATGCAATATTACTACTGTAACCCATAGATTTTACTAGTAGACCGACTCCCCCAATGAGGACCGGGCCGATAACAACTGAGAATTTGCCGAGCATATTATAGAAGCCAAAGTACTCAGCTGATTTGTCGACAGGGATTATTTTTGCATAATATGAGCGACTTAGTGCCTGAATACCTCCTTGGACCAGACCAACGATAACGGCGAGGATAAAAAACTCTTTTTTGCTTTGAATAAAGGCACCCCAGATGGAAACAAACAGATAAACTGCAATGGCGATAAAAATGGCACGCCTGGCGCCTATCTTAACCCCAAGGTAACCAAATACTATGGCGGCTGGAAAACCAACGAACTGGGTGACGAGCAATGCAACGATTAAGTCGCTGGATTCGAAGCCAATGGAAATGCCATAATCCACCGCCATGTGTACAATTGTATTTACACCATCAATATAGAGCCAGTAAGCGACAAGGAACAAAAAAATGGTTTTCAAATGTCGGATCTTATGAAAAGTCTCTTTTAATTGAGCAAAACCCGCCTTCACCATGCTTATACCTGTAGCCGAATTAGCTTTTTCATTTCTTGGCTCTTTCACAAAGAGGAATAGCGGAACCGAAAAGACTGCCCACCAGATACCTACGGAGAGGAATGAGAATTTTATAGTTTCTCCAGCATCTGCAAATCCGAATGTTTCAGGACTGCGGGTCATCCATACATTTAGAGTGAAAAGTATACCACCCCCCAGATACCCCAGAGAAAAACCCAAAGCAGAAACAAAATCTATCTTCTTCTCAGATGCAACACCAGTGATCAATGCGTCATAGAAAATGTTACCTCCGGAGAACCCAATGGTTGCCAGGACATACAACATGACAGCAATAGGCCAATTACCCTTTGAAACCGTGTATAGGGAAGAAGTCATCACCACGCCCATGTAAGCGAAAAAAAGAAGAAACTTCTTTTTTGATGTTCCTTTGTCAGCAATAGCACCCAATACAGGAGCTGACAGACCCACAGTAATGCCGGCAATAGAATTTGCAAGTCCTAATCTTGCAGTACTTACGGTGGTATCAGCGCTGGCACTCCAGAATTGTTTTAAAAAAATCGGAAAAAATCCAGCCATGATCGTTGTGGCAAAGGCCGAATTGGCCCAATCATACATGATCCATCCGAAGATCGCTTTCTTGTCATCGAGCTGCATTGGCTATTCCGCTGCTTTCTCATAAAAAGTTCTGCGTTGTAATTACGAATAGTAAAACACGAGTTAACGAGAGATCGAAGGGATTTGGGTGACAATTCTGCGGGCAATGTGATTCATTAAAAAAAGGGGAAGACGCTCCAAAAGGTAATTTTAGATAACTCTTCCCCAACATTTCCCCCTTTTTGTATGATTAATCCCAGTAAAGCCATTTGATGGAATCGGTCGCCGAGGGCGGATACTATCTGGCCGATCCAGAGTTTTAAAAAATTCTGATTTCTGAGGATTTCGGTTATCTTGACGGCCTGTCCCATCGTTTTTAAACTCTGAATTTGTTATTTGGTATTCAGTAACTCTTTTTGGTTGTGGCTTTGTGCGTTATGGTATCATATTTTTTCCCATTTTCATATAACTTTTGATATTATTAAATTTTGCAAGAATCATCTTTCCGCACCGCCATACATGCTAAGCCCCGTCCTTGATTCTTGTGCCAATGGAGAGGAATAATGAAGTTCATTCATGAATTTTCTTGCGCGTGAACCTCGTTTTTGATAGCATAAATAACCTTTTTATCTTCATTTTAATCATATAAGTCATGCTCTTCATGTGTATTGATATTATATTATGTAGAAAGGAGTAGCTGGATGGCACCCAAGTATGTCTATTTCTTTGGCAATGGCTCTGCTGATGGGAGGTCTGACATGAAACACCTGCTCGGTGGCAAGGGAGCTAATCTTGCAGAAATGACCAATCTGGGTATTCCCGTTCCTCCCGGGTTTACTATAACGACTGAGGTTTGCGATGCGTATTATAAGAATAATAAACAGTACCCCAATGGTCTTGCCAAACAGATAGAACAGAATCTTTCCCGTCTGGAGAAACTTATGGGGGCCAGATTGGGTGATCCGAACAATCCTTTACTGGTTTCTGTGCGGAGTGGTGCAGCAGCGTCCATGCCGGGTATGATGGATACGGTTTTAAACCTGGGATTAACTCCGGATGCCGTTGCCGGGCTTATTAAAAAGACCGGCAACGAACGTTTTGTGTGGGATGCTTACCGGCGGTTTATCACGATGTTTGGTGATGTCGTTATGGGTGTTGATCGGCATTATTTTGAAGAGATTCTTGATAAATACAAAAAGAAGACACGGGTAAAAAGCGACACAGAGCTGACGTCTGATCAATTAAAAAAAATTGTCGAAGAGTTTAAATCTGTTTACAAAAAAAAGACCCGCGAAAACTTTCCAACCGATCCAAAAGTACAACTCCAGAAGGCAATAGATGCCGTATTTGCATCATGGAATAATCCGCGGGCCGTTAAATATCGGCAACTCTATGAAATCAAAGGACTCCTTGGAACGGCAGTGAACATTCAGGCCATGGTCTTCGGGAATATGGGAAATCACTCTGCCACCGGGGTATGCTTCACCAGGAATCCTTCAACGGGTGAAAACAAATTCTATGGCGAATTCCTTATCAATGCCCAGGGCGAGGACGTTGTTGCGGGAATCCGCACACCAGAACCAATTGTTAATCTTGAAAAAGAAATGTCCGAGGTTTATAAACAGCTTGTTACTTATAAAAATATATTGGAAAACCACTTTAAAGATGTCCAGGACATAGAATTTACGATTCAGGAAAACCGACTGTTTATGCTGCAAACCAGAACCGGCAAGCGTACCGCTAAGGCCGCCATCAAGTTTGCAGTTGATATGACCAAAGATGGGCTTATAGACAAAAAAACCGCTATTTCCCGTATTGACCCAAGCCAACTCGATCAGTTATTACACCCAACCTTTGATCCCAAAGCAAAAAAAGAGATTATTGCCACCGGCCTTCCTGCCTCACCAGGCGCAGCGACAGGAAAGGTAGTTTTTAGCGCTGAGGATGCAGAAAAGTTGGCCGAAAAGAAAGAAAAGGTAATTCTGGTAAGAAAGGAAACATCCCCGGAAGATATCGGTGGAATGCACGCGTCAAAGGGTATTTTAACAACGCGTGGCGGTATGACCTCGCACGCCGCCGTGGTGGCGAGGGGTATGGGTAAATGCTGTGTCGCAGGATGTGGTGCGTTAAATGTAGATTATAAGAACCAGACCTTTACGGTAAATGGAAAGGTGATAAAAAAAGGAGACTACATCTCAATAGATGGCAGTACCGGCGAAGTAATGTTAGGTCAGGTTTCTACTATTGAGCCTGGATTGAGCGGAGACTTTGCAACACTTATGGAATGGGCTGATGAAGTCCGCAAACTCAAGATAAGAACAAATGCCGATACCCCAACGGATGCAAAAAAGGCGCTTGAGTTAGGTGCAGAGGGTATTGGGCTCTGCAGGACGGAGCACATGTTTTTTGGAGAACACAGGATTGACTCTGTCCGTCAGATGATCCTATCCGCCCCGGATGTAAAAAACTTAAAGGCAAAGATTGCAGCGTTGGAGAAGGAACTAGCAAAGGCGGCAAATAACAAAACAAGCTCGATTAAAAAGGAATTAATGCAAGCCAGACAAGAGCTCAAAGAACCTCTCAAATTGTATACGTCAGCGCTTAAAAAATTACTTCCCATGCAGCGCCGGGATTTTGAACAGATATTCACGACAATGAATGGACTTCCGGTTACGATAAGGCTCCTCGACCCGCCTCTTCATGAATTTTTGCCGCAGGAAGAATACAACCAGAAAGAAATGGCAAAACAGATGAAGATCAGTCTGAAAGAGGTACAAGACAAGGTATCGGCGCTTCACGAATTGAATCCCATGTTAGGACACCGCGGTTGCAGGCTCGGTGTCACATATCCGGAAATCTACGACATGCAGGTACAGGCTATTATTGAGGCCGCCTGCAATGTGAAGAAAAAAGGCGTTTCTGTATATCCGGAGATCATGTTGCCGATCATTAGTACCGAACAGGAGTTCAGTATATTAAGGGACGATGTTCATAGAATCGCCAAAGACGTTATGCAGAAGAAAGGTATGCAGATTGAGTATATGGTAGGAACCATGATTGAGCTTCCACGAGCAGTCCTGATAGCGGATAAGATCGCAAAGCACGCCGAATTCTTTTCCTTTGGAACCAACGACCTAACTCAGATGACATTTGGCTTTAGCCGTGATGATGTGGGTTCCTTCGTGCCAGACTACATGGAAAAAGGCATTCTTGAGAAAGACCCATTCCAGGTATTGGATCAGGAGGGTGTCGGACAATTGATAGAAATCGGGATTAAGCGGGGGCGAAGCACACGGCCGGCGTTAAAGGTAGGTATCTGCGGCGAGCACGGTGGAAATCCACAAACTATCTCCTTCTGCCATAAGGTCGGAATGAACTACGTGAGTTGTTCGCCATTTCGGGTACCCATTGCCCGGCTTGCAGCAGCACAGGCGTCGTTACAACAGCCAATATCACAGGCAACTGTTTGATACCGCTAAAGCGGAAAATTTAATCTTTCCCTATAAAGTTTTTCAAGCTTATGAACCATAGCCTCTGAGGGATTGCCCTTAGAGGCTATGGACTTGTACTATTTAAATATTACTCTTCACCTTCACTTGCTTCTTTGTAATTTAGTCCTCGAACAGGAAGAACCTGTCCTCTGATCTCCCCTCCTGGAAACGCATCGGTGTGAATGTTGAGGTAGAATAACCCTCTTTTCAATTCCCCAATCTGTTTTCCGGTGAGCGGTCCTACACTTCCATTTTTGGGATTGCCGGGAACTGGCGTTATCGGAAAGATAATAGATGCATTCTCTCCCGGATTGGCAGGTGCATGGAAGTGTGCCGCGGTTTCTGCCCCAACTAAGAAGACATCGGTATAGGTTATCGAATAGTGGAGGATTTTTTCATCGTCTTCAAAAGTCATAAATGCAACACCAAAAGCAGGACTTTCATTTATTGGAACTTCCTGACCACCGTTCAGAATGGCAGTAAATGCCTTTACGCCTTTACCCTCTTGGCTATATACACTCGACGGAACTAGCGAAATCGTAAGAGCAAATATGAATATAACCGAACTGATGAGTCCGGTTTTTGACATCTTTGTGCTGGCAATAGCCATGCCTGCAATGTTCCTAAAAATCTTTTCCATCTTGCTTCTCCCTGGATAATAGGTTCTTGAAAGGAAGTAAATGATATGTTTGCGATCTGTCAAATAGTGGTACTCTTTTTAAACTTTCATACTAAATACAAAAGCACGAATATCAATTAATAATCAAAGAATGCCCAATTTCCCCTCCTTTCTGCAAAAAGCTTTTATTCTCACATAACGGATTAGATATAACTAAAACAGTTTTTGGAATCGGCGTAGAAACAAAAAAAGCCTTACTGCAAAGATGTTCAACGGAAAATCTTCGGCAGCAAGGCTATCTTCGTGCTTTTGGGTTCTACTCTAGGGAAGACCCTTTGCTTTGCGCCCCCTGATTACTCAAGGTTTGCCTTTATCGTGATGTATTATTATTTCATAAATAACTGTTTTCCATTCAAGCATGCATCGTAATTTATGTCAAGAAAAATTATAAAATATTTGAAAATCATCATTCAAATTGCTCAATTCAAGCAGTGTGATTTACCCGATTTTTTTCCGCACCAATATATCAGCCCTTTCTGTCATTTCTTTCATAATTTTTTCTACCAAAAGCCGATAATATTCCATCTCTTCCTCAGTGAGGTTGGGTGGAATATGGATGGGGTTGCCATACATTATTAATGCCCGAGAAAATGGCTTTGGGATACGAAATTCGTCCCAGCTAGGGAGTTTCCAGTACCGAGATAACCCAACGGTAGTCGGGATAATAGGGAGCCTTGTTTTTTGGCTGAGATAGATGCTTCCAGACTGAACAACCAATCGCGGCCCCCGTGGCCCGTCGGGGGTAATTGCAACAGGATGTCCGTCACGAATTTTATCAACCATAGCCTTTACTGCCCTTGCGCCACCTCTCGTTGTTGACCCTCGTATGACGCCGAAGCCAAGCCTTTTTATTACTTGTGCGATATATTCACCGTCGGAGTGCTGGCTAATGAGTACCTGTATGTTTTTGTGCCGGCCCACATAGGCAGGGACAAGCATCAGGCAATGCCAGAAGGTGTAAATAGCATGCGTGGTTGTGATCTTTTCATTAAATCCCCTTGGGTCGTCTTGAATACGGATGGTAAAGGCCAATAATTTTATGAGCCAAGAACCAAGAATTCCTACCACAAAGAATTTTAATTTTTTCATCATAAAATCTTTA
>JAUQXU010000033.1 GCA_030837935.1 Candidatus Brocadia sp. | reverse complement strand
AAACAATAATAAGGATAATTAAATCATTATTGCTTAAACAGATCAATGTTAAATAAAAGAACGGCATATATAATATTCAGGGTTCTATGGATATACTTTCTAGCTGCCAACATTGCTGATCTCAGGCTGCATACTGATATTGACTTGCTGCCTTTTCTACATGTTTCGGAAATTCCGTTCATAAAATATATCCCTTTTGCAGTTGCCGCCCTGATGCTCATTCCCTTTAAGAATTTTATTTCATTTTTCAGAAACAAAAATACCCTGATAAAACTGCTGCCTCTGGTGATACTGCTTATCATTTGCTGGCTCTCCGCAATATATGCAGATTATCCACAAACAGCATACGGAACCGTTTCAAGATACAGCTTTTACTTTATTGTACTCATTGCAATTTCCATATCAGCAGAGTATTTCGAGGATGCTCCTGCATTTCTGATCAAAACTTTTATCTACATTAACATTTTTGTTATTGCAGGCTCATTGCTTGATTTTTATGTACCACAGTTCCACAGGCTCCTTGTCGCTCATTTCGATAGGCCCGAAGCCAAACACTCTATGATGACAATCGGTGAACTCAAGATAATGCGCCCGATGGGATTTTTAACCGATTCCAATTTAACAGCATTTTCAATCGGGATATCAATGCTGATGCTTCTGGTCAATCATAGATCATTCAGCAAATACTTCAGGTATACATTCTTCGCCCTGGGCTCTTATGCTTTTGGAATGCTTGCCTCACGTGCCTCTCTTATTATGTGCCTGTTTACAATTATTATTTTCTTCATATTCCGTTTTACCGAAAGAAAAGAGCTTTATATTTTTGCAGTCCTGTTCATAGTATTCCAGTCAATTACTCCGCAGACCTATAGCCGGCTCATCACACAGATCGATGACGAAAAGATCGGAAATGAATTGACCTTTGGCAGGCCTGTTATTTGGAAAGCCGCATATGATGTATTTAAGGATAATCCGGTTATTGGGGCTGGACCCGGCAATTTTTTTGAACAAAGCCAGCAAAGGATACTCAAAGTTATCGTTTCCGAAAATCCGGGAATAAATATATATGACCCGAATTCTAAATACTATTATCAGATCGGCAAAGGGAATCCGCATAGTATTTTTATGGTTGCGCTTGCCGAAACAGGTATTATCGGTTTACTATTTTTTTTAATGCTGGTTGCGGTATGGTTATACTTAATGATTAAAGAAAAACGATTTATCACCTTAATATTCTTCATAAATTTCGTATTTGTCTCATCCCTTTCTAACTTTGCACCATATTACAAATTTTACCTTGTTATGTGTATAATTTTTTACACCGCATCTGCACTGAATTTTACTATTCCGGTAAAAAATGCCGTTAATACACGGCAATAAACACCTTATTATGACTTTTCTCAGTGATATATTGTGATTAAGTTTCACATGCTAATGTAAATGATACATATCATTTTTCAGACTTTATCTATTGGCTATGTTTGTATCCGGAGAATTAACACTGAAAGAACACTGAAAAGGAAAAGAAGTTAAATTTTGAATGATTTTAATAATGTAAAAAAGATACTGATATTTAAGCTGTGCTGCTTTGGTGATACAGTTTTTATGACCCCTGCCATCAGATCATTGAAAGAAAATTTCCCAGAGGCTGAAATATATTACGCTCATTCTGCGTGGATCAGTTCTATGATGAGGCACATTCCATATTTGTCAGGAAGTGTTCCATTTGAAAA
>JAUQXU010000396.1 GCA_030837935.1 Candidatus Brocadia sp. | reverse complement strand
TTCCAGAAAAGACTACATAAATTTCTTTAATTACGCCCTGAAATCAGCCAACGAGACCAAATTTTGGTTGGGGCTACTCAGAGATTCAGGCAAAGCCGATAAAGACAGGGCTAACAAACTTTTGAAAGAAACAACCGAGATTGCCAATATAATAGCTTCCAGTATACTTACCTTGAAAGGGAAGAGATAATTTTTACAGTTTGATATGTACTTTTGATTTTTTACATTTAATTTTTAAGTTCTGACACGTTCAACTGAAATGAAAAAACGGGAGGAATAAAATGATTGGCAAAATGAATATAATGACGAGACTTATTGTTACAATTGTGGCAGTCATTGTGATTGCTACAAGCATCTTGACATATGTCAACACGAAAAGACAAAAGACGCAGATGTTAGCTGAGGTACAGAGACAGGCAAGAATGGCGGCAGACCAACTCATTTCCACGCGACAAGTGATCGCTGAAAAGCAAAAGGCTATAAACACCGATTCAAAAGGTAGCTTTGAATTCAAGGGTGTAATCCCTGCAATTGTAGGACGTGAAATTGCTGAACATTTCAGTCAAACAACTATCTTTAAGATGAAACAGACGAGTATTAAATACAGAAATCCTGCGAACAAACCTGATGCATGGGAGGTTATGCAATTAGAAAGATTTGAAAGGGATCCCAGTTTAAAAGACATCTCTGAAATTGCAAAATTAGAAGACGGGTCTGAGTCTTTTCGGTTACTGGTACCTCTGAAAATTGAAGAGGCGTGTTTGAAATGTCACGGCGATCCCGCGACAAGTCCTACCGGTGACGGTAAAGACATTGCAGGCAGGCAGATGGAAAACTACAAATTGGGAGATATTCGGGGTGGGATAAGCGTGATTGCACCCATGGCATCCGTTAATGCCGCAATTGCCTCGAACAGGAATTTTAACATCTTTGGTAACGGAATTTACGTATTATTGGTAGGAACTGTAGTATTTTTTATTGCAAAAAGTATTGTGTCATTACTTAAGAGACTAGTCTATAATTTGCGAAATGGGGCTGAAGAGGTTTCATCGGCAGCAAACCAAATTTCATCTTCCAGTCAGTCCCTCGCTGATGGGGCATCACAACAGGCATCTTCTATAGAAGAGACCTCTGCCTCTATTGAAGAAATGGCCTCGATGACATTAAAAAATGCTGATAATGCCAAAGAAGCCAATCAACTTGCAATTAAGACAAAAACATCTGCAGAAAGTGGGAATGATGCCCTGGATACCTTGCAGACAACAATGCGAGAACTGAATTCAGGTAACGATAAGGTTCTTGCAATAATCAAATCGATTGATGAGATTGCGTTTCAAACCAATCTATTAGCCCTAAACGCGGCTGTTGAAGCTGCAAGAGCAGGAGAACACGGAAAAGGGTTTGCAGTTGTTGCGGAAGAGGTACGCAACCTCGCGCAAAGGTGTTCTGTCGCATCAAAAGAAACTGCGGACTTAATCAATTCAAGGGTTGTAAGCACTGAGAATGCAGCAAAGATCGCCGATCAATTTGCGGCTAATCTTAAAGAAATAGTAACAGAGGCAAAGAAGGTGACGGACCTGGCTGGTGAAATTGCTGCAGCTTCACAGGAACAATCTGATGGAATTAATCAGATATCGAAGGCTGTTACAACGGTGGATACGGTTACACAACAGAATGCAGCAAACGCAGAAGAGTTGGCGTCATCGAGTGAAGAGTTATCTGCACAGGCAGAAAACCTAAAAACCATTATACACGAATTGGCAGTGGAAATTGGGAATGTTGACGATACTTTAGAAAATTCTGGAAAACAACAATTTCTTAAGGTTAATGAAAAGAAAGATTATTCTTTGAAAAAAGATACCTCTATCCATAGAAGTAAACATGCGATACAGATCAAAAAAGGCAAAAACGCTTTACAGGTAAGCAGTAAAATAAATGACAATGGCTCTAAAAAAAGAGAGGTGGTACCAACCAGGACTCCGGAAGAGTTAATACCTCTTGGTACTGATTTCAAAGATTTCTAATGTCTGATATTTTTATCAACGGGCACGAGTACGATTAAATTCGTGCCCGTTGAAATCATCATGCAAAATTGATAACCGAAGAACAGAATAGATGTATTTATATAATCGGAAGGAAATATTTGGATGAATAATACTCAGTGTATGTTTACAGTTGGCGTTGGCGATCTAAAGATAACACAAGCACCTAATGCATTAAAAACATTGTTAGGTTCCTGTATTGGAATTATATTACACGATCCTATCAATAAAATTGGCGGTCTTCTGCATATAATGTTACCCAAAAAAAACGGCACTGATGTAAAAATTACCAAGTATGCTAATACAGGACTCCCCTATTTTATTCATCACATGGTCACCCATGCAGGCGCATCCAGAGGCGCTCTTTATGCCAAGATATTCGGCGGTGCGAAGATGTTCGAAACCAATGGTTTGCTGAATATCGGAGAATCAAACGAAAGAGAGGTACGGCGGATATTGAATGAGGAGGGTATCAGGATTGTATCGGCAAAAACCGGTGGTACGAAAGGATACAATATTGTGTTCGATATTGATACAGGTGAGGTAGTGTGCCGCATATTTGGTGAATCAGTTATGGTTTACTAGAATAATTATATTATGTCAAACCACAAAGGCACAAAGAGAAATGATGATTTGTCAAAACACCTAATTAGTAAAATAGTTAGTTATTATTGAATTGAAAACTGTTAAACACATCGACCCATTACATGAGCCATTACTTCAGACATATCGGATACTTTCAGATATATGGCTTGGACTTCTTATAAATTTTAATGTTCCGGTTTTAAAAGATGGTATCTACAGGATTGAAAATTAATTTCTTTGTGCCCTTTGTGTCTGGTTTGTGGTTATGACTATTAAATAGAATGGAGAAATAAAATATGAATATTACTCACGATGGTATGAGAGTAGTTGAAATAATGTCGCGGCTTAGTATCGACAGGGCTTCCAGGGCTCTATCCAAGACACTAAGAACCGGCGCAATGATTTCGCTTTCAAGTGTGTACATAGCAGATTTAAGCGAAACTACTGAGAAGATGAATGATGATCTCCGGGAAATGACTGGTGTTATGGTTGATTTCAAAGGAAACGTAGGTTGTAAGCTTTTATTCATGTTGCCTGTAAACGGTTCATTCATTCTCACTGACCTCTTTCTCAGGCAGCCTGCAGGCACGACGAAAGAATATAACGAATTTACAGAAAGTGTAATTCAGGAATTAGGAAACATTCTTGCAAGCCATGTAAGCAATGCGCTGGTATCTGATTTTGACGCTACATTAATACCAGAACCCCCACATGTGCATAATGACTATGCTGGAGTCATGTTTTCCAATCTTGTCATGGAACAGGGCATGATGGATGACAAACTATTACTGATGGAGACAAAATTCGAAATTTGTAAAAATGAACTCGAGTGTTACCTTTTTCTAGTTCCTGAGACGACGTCATTTATGAAACTGTTAGATAATATAGGAGTAAAAGTATGAAGAAAATATTAATAGTAGACGACGCGAAAGTCATAAGGATGCTAATCAAGCGGCTTTTGACACAACATGGATATCAGGTTGCGGGAGAGGCTGGAAATGGAAGGGAGGCATTTGAAAAATACAAGGAATTAAGGCCAGACGCCGTAACTATGGATATTATAATGCCAGAGGTGGACGGCATTCAAGGGTTAAAAGATATCCTGGCCTTTGATAAACAGGCAAAGGTAATCATAATTTCTGCCATAGACCAGCGTGATTCTTTAACGGATGCCATTCGAAACGGTGCTACCGATTACGTGGTAAAACCATTTGAAGACGATCGCATGATATCGACATTAAATAATATTTTTAGTGAGGACAAAAAAGATGCAGTGGGCAGTAAGCAGTAAGCACAATAAACAATGGATACAATGAATATCAATAATTTTAAGATATAATGGTATATAAAAAGCGTTTTTGCCTGACAATGGAAATTTATCAACTTACGAAAAGTATTTCCTTATCGCTGGTTCAATCATCCCCGATTGAACCGAAACATTTGGTATGATTACATCTCACAGCACAAGCTCAAGCTTTATAGTACCGTTCAAATATGTGGTTCCATCTGCAAGGTTGAACCAACCTTGAGAATATGAAATAATCATATAGTAATGAATGATAAACAATATATCTGGTACTACTGTGTACTTAACCATCTGCTGCCCACTCATACGAGCCGATTAAATGGTTACCATAAAACTTGCAAATAAGTATTTAAGGGGAATACCTATGGACATTGATATCGACGATAAAGAATTTTCACTTTTCCAACGATTGATTTACAATGAAAGCGGAATAAATCTTACTCCTTCAAAAAAAGAGTTGTTGAAGTCCCGTTTAATGAAACGCCTGCGGGAGAAGTCATTGGTTTCATTCAAGGAATATTATCAATACGTTACGAAAGGTGATGCAACAGGTGAGGAACTAATCCGTATGCTTGATTGTGTCTCTACCAACCTAACTGAATTCTTTAGAGAATCAGCACATTTTGATTTCTTATCAGAAAAGGTACTTCCTTTCTTGTCTGAAATGAAAAAGAAAACCAGGAATAATAAGATAAGGATATGGTGTGCAGGGTGTTCTACTGGTGAAGAACCTTATAGCATTTCTATGGTACTGGCAAAGCATATAGAACGGCTTGCTGAGTGGGATATAAAAATATTGGCTACCGATTTGTCGACCCGGGTTTTAAGAAAGGCAACGCTTGGAGTGTACACAAAGGATCAATTAAGAGGTTTACCCATTCATATGCAAAACGCGTATTTCAAAAATGGAGAAGACAATCCCAAAAACCAGTATCAGGTAAAGGACTATTTGAAAGAGTTGATTGCCTTCAGAAGGCTTAATCTCACCGATGAAACATTTCCCTTTAAGGG
>JAUQXU010000395.1 GCA_030837935.1 Candidatus Brocadia sp. | reverse complement strand
GTTATTACAAAATAAAACAACACAGAGATCACAGGCCAAAAATACAAAAAATAACTTGATTGGATAGGATTTTCATTTTATTTATGCGGGTTTCAGGGTGGTACAAAATCCCCCTGAGAAAAGCTTGCTATAAAATCCCCCTTAAAAAAGGGGGTAAGGGGGTTGTAAAAGTGTTTGGAAAAACACAACCCCCTTTATTCCCCTTTGTTAAGGGGGACAACGCAAGACTTAATTTAACTTGCAACCCGAAACCCGAAAGGGGTCTGTATGAGATTGAAACATAGTATATTTATGTGTATCCCAATCCTTATACTATCAGCCCAAGCCTCTTTTGCGCAATTAGGATCAGGCAATCAGATCAGTGCAGTCCCGCTCCCTGTTGGTTCCGGCGCCAGGGCATTAGGCATGGGCGGCGCCTTTATTGCCGTGGCAGATGATGCCACGGCGGCATCGTGGAACCCCGGCGGCCTGACTCAACTGGAAAGGCCTGAATTTTCTCTAGTAGGCTTCTTTTTATCCACACAACAGGATTTTGATCCCTCCGACAGTGTAGGGCAATCAACAGGATTTACACTCGATAATGAGTCGGTATCCCGTGGCGATTTGAATTATGCCAGTGTTGCATATCCATTTAAGGTATTTGGAAAGAACCTGGTTGCCGCCCTGAACTATCAGCAGAAATACGATTTTCACATGGATGTTGATTTTAGTTTTAAAGTTGAAGTTCCGCCTATACTTAGTAGAAATGCAGATGTTGATTTCGAGTCAAAAGGCGGTATAGGCGCCCTGACGCCTGCTATCGCTATGCAGGTTATACCCAAATTATCCATCGGTGTAGCCGTAAATTTCTATACGGATGAATTTTTTGGCGACTTTGCATGGAAGGAAAAAACGAGGCGTGTAGATTCTGGTACGCTTGTTGGGTTCCCATTTACCGAAACTTTCAATGAAGATATCACGTTTAAAAATTTTCAGGCAGTCAATGTGACGACGGGCATACTCTGGGACGTATGGGAAAAGGAGGAAAAACATCTTACCTTTGGCGCCGTGTATCATTCTCCCTATACGGCAGATGTCGACCGCGTATCAGATGACCGATCTGTTTTTGATGGTCAGCAGTCTCCACCTAATCATGAAAGGGTCCATCTTGAAATAGATTATCCCATGTCCTTTGGCGCTGGGTTAGGTTTTCGTTGCAACGATGCATTATCTTTTTCTCTGGATGTGACGTGGACGGATTGGTCCGAGTTTCAGCAGGAAGACGAAAACGGCGTTAAAACTCGTCCGATTGCAGGGGCATCTGCGGACAGGGACATTGATGATACCTATGCAGTAAGGTTTGGCACTGAATACCTGATATTCCGGCAAAAGATGATTAGCGCCGTACGGGGCGGACTTTTTTACGAACCCCGTCCATCCCTGGATGATCCCACAGATGTATATGGCTTCAGTGTAGGAAGCGGTATTACCTTCAAGAGGTTCAGTATCGACGCTGCGTATCAGTTCCGGTGGGCAGATGATGTAGATGGCGAGGACTTTGGTTTACCAGGCACTTTCGACCTCAATGAGCACCTGTTCCTGGCCTCCGTCATTGTGTATTTTTGATCTTTTTGAATTCAAATCGATGCCCGCAGTGAATTATAAATACCCCTCCCTCGATGGGAGGGGCAAGGAGAGGGTGATCAGCCTCCACGCGGGTTTAAGTAACTGTGAAATAATAAACTTCACGGTATAGGATGTGAATCCCACCGTCATTAAGGAAATACAAAGTTGAAAAGGGGAAAGTTTTGAGAAGAGAAGATCTATTGGACATTCTTAAAAAATATGAGCAGGAATTGAAAGCCCTTGAAGGTGTCATCAGCGTTAACATTGGTAATAAATATGAAAAAGGACACCCGACAGGCGACCTAGCTATATGCGTCTTTGTGGTGCCGGGGAGTGCGGTGGAGCTCTCGCAAAGGATCAGAGCTGTTATAAAAGATAATGAGATTCCTATCGATGTGACCGAAGGCAATCGTGATCCGCAAAACCGTGAACGTGAAAAGTACCGTAATCCATTAGTAGGGGGCATAGCAGTCTGGAATACTTTATGTACGAAGTTTGGTACGCTTGGAGCGATAGTCTACGATGCCAAAACCTTAGCTCCTATGGCATTATCGAACCATCATATCTTTAATGGCAAAGAAGGACTGATCGGGGGCGATATTGCGCAGGGGGACATTAATGATAATACTGCAAATGGTATTATAGGCACTGTTGTTGTTGACAAGGTTGATGTAGACTTGGACTGTGCCCTTTGCATATTAAATGATGCTAGAGGAAGAGAGCCTAGGATTGAAGGCTACCCTATCGAACCAGGTAGTCCTAACGGACCAAAACGTGTAAGGCGACCTTCTAAGGATATGCGAGTTATCAAATCTGGAGTAGCAACTGGAATAACTCGTGGGATTGTTGATAAAGTATGGTCTAAAGAATTTAGAGTAAAACCTGATCCCGACTATCCAAGTCATGATGGTGAAATAAGCACTGGTGGTGATTCTGGTTCTGTATGGTTGGAAGTCGAAAGCTTTGATGCCGTAGGTCTGCATTACGATGGAGAAAAAGACAGGGACCCGAGAGCTGAGATGGCTTTGGCTAAGCGGATGGATAAAATAGTTGATAAATTAGACATTAAATTTAGCGTGTGATCATAGGTAAAGAAGCGATTTGAGAGAAAATGAGAAATAAAACTGATCCGGGAATACTCTAACTCAGTTGTGCGTATAAGGAGTATGAAAAGTTTTATGCAAAATATAATGTGTAAAGCTTTGTTGCTGATAAAAAAGGTTTATTATCCCTGAACGCGGGTTCAGGCTTCGTCGTGAGCGCCGCTCAGCCTGAGAATAGAATCATCATTGAATTGATGCGATAAAATATAGGGTTCAGGCTGCAAACCTGAACCCGTAAGGGATGAATTCAGGATAAATATCAATAAGGTATGGTGTATGTACGCCACCGTCATTAAGAAGCAATATAAAGTTGAAAAGGAGGAAAAAAATGAGGTTAAAAAATAGATATGCGCTTTTTGTGAGGATGATGGCAGTTCTAACCATGGTATTGAGTGTATCAGTTATGAGTTGTTGTCAAAGGCAGAAAGGAGGGGGTAACGGAGGGGAGGCATCAGGAACAGTTTGGGGGGTAGTTACGAATGCTTCAAATGGTAATCCCATTTCTGGTGCAAGTATGAAACTTTATAACGCTTCAAAAACTTATGGTCCGTATAATAGAAACCCCCAGGGTGGCTATTCGATTACAGCAACAGCAGCTGCCTATACGCTAAGAGCCGCGGCTTCTGGTTATGGTACACAGACTAGATCAGTAACATTAGATCCCAATGAGACAGAACAACAGAACTTTCAATTACAACCTCAATAATTGTAACTTTCCTCAATTATTGTGTATTTTTCTCTTTTTGAATTCGAATATAATTCGTAGAGGAATCTTTTGTATCTGGTGCAGAGAGATTCTTTGCTTCTTTAAAGACTTTTAAAATTCCCCTCTAAAAAGAGGGGTTTTTGGGGTGTGTAGGCATGCTTTTAACACATCCATTGATTCCTCTTGCTAGAGGGGAAAACGTCAAGAGATTCTATACACTATGGGACGCGGTCCCAGTGTAATCTGATAAAACTCTTATCCTCAGGTAGTTTCAGAACGGGATGGAAGTGCAGCAACCCTTGAGGATGAGAATGCCAGCACACAAGAACTACCGGAGGATGCTATCCGAATTCTCCAGGATGTAAAAAACCATTTGATAAAGGGAATGGTGGGTATGAATTTCGGGAGAGGACAAATATGTCCAAAGTGATTAAAAGTGGGGTATATGTATCTCAGAAGATAAACTACATCCATGCCAATCCCGTACGGAAATAATATGTAAAAAGTCCTGAAGACTGGGTGTGGTCATCTGCAAATACTGAGAATAGAATCAAAGTTGAACCACTTTTATAAAATATGGGGTTCAGCTTGCAAACCTGAACCCGGAATTGAGTTACTCAGGGCATAATACAACCATGAATTGAGGCCATAAGCTCGTTATCTTCTTTTTTAGCGGGCTTATGGCCTTTGTCTTTTCATACACATGCAACTTCTCAGGTTGCTTTGACTTGTGTTACCTGTTTATTTTTGCTCCAAATTTCCGGTGCACACGCGATTCTCAGACTTCTCCAGCACACATAACCAGGCCGATTGTGGGACGAATGTAATTTTAATGCTTATCAGTTTGACATGTATGCGGCAGGATGTTGGCATCATGAGACAGATTGGGTTAACACCAATTACGCCCGGGGAATTTATCAAGGGTAAAAACCTGCCTTACGCCGTATTGTCACAGGCAATCTGATAATAAATATGGTGAAATACTATACTAAGAGGTTTTTGAAATGTATTGACTAGATTGATGTATTTAGCTATAGTACCAAACTTGATTTTGTTCAGTAATATGCAATCACACCAACCGTAATTTGTTTTGTCGTCAGGAATCAGTTTCACGAAAAGATTGATTCATTGATTTTGAGAAATAAGTTTGCAAAAAGATTGAGTGAATATGAAACAAAAAAAGCCCTGGGGTGGTCGATTTGCAAAGCAAACGGCGGCCTCGGTCGAGTCCTTTACCGAATCAGTTTCCTTCGATTGGAGACTTTATCAATACGATATTGAAGGAAGTATCGCCCACGCAACCATGCTTGCCAGGTGCAAGCTCATTACCGAAAAGGAAAAAGACGCAATCATCAAGGGTCTGCAGGAAATTCTTGCAGAAATAAATTCTGAAAAGTTCAAGTTCAGGGAATCTCTTGAAGATGTTCATATGAACATTGAGTCGGCGCTGATTGAACGGATTGGTGAGGCCGGCAAAAAGCTCCATACCGCCCGAAGCCGGAACGATCAGGTTGCCCTCGACCTGCGGCTCTGGACGCGTGATCAGGCGCACAAAATGATACGTCTCCTGACATTGTTACAAAGAGAGTTGGTAAAAAAGGGGAAAATGTATTTTGGACTCATCATGCCGGGCTTTACCCACCTTCAGCATGCCCAACCTGTCTTGTTATCCCATTATTTGCTGGCTTATGTCGAGATGCTCGAACGGGACAAGGCACGACTCCAGGATTGTTGCGTTCGACTCAATAGATCACCGCTGGGTGCATGCGCCCTTGCTGGTACTACACTCACAACCGATCCTGTGATGACGGCGAAATTGCTTAGTTTTGATGGGGTTTGTGAAAATAGTATGGATGCCGTGAGCGATAGGGATTTTTGTGTTGAGTATGCGTTTTGTCTCTCTATGGTTGCCATGCACCTGTCCCGGCTCTGTGAGGAATGGATTATCTGGTGTAACGATGAGGTTAAGTTTATCGAGATCAGCGATGCCTATTGTACGGGATCCAGCATTATGCCGCAAAAAAAGAATCCCGATGTGCTTGAACTGATTCGGGGTAAATGTGGCCGTGTGTTTGGCCATTTGACGTCTCTGCTTACCTTGCTCAAGGGATTGCCGTTAAGTTATAATCGTGACATGCAGGAGGATAAGATTGCTATATTTGATGCGGCAGACACGGTTCAGACCTCGTTATCCATCCTGGCCGAACTTGTGGCAAATACGCATTTTCATGAGGAACAGATGATGGCTGCCTGTGAGAAGGGATTTATTGACGCGACTGCGTTAGCGGAGTATCTGGTCAAAAAGGGCGTGCCCTTCCGTATGGCCCACGAGATTGTGGGGAAGATCGTAAGGGAGTGTATCAGGGTGCAATGTAAATTGATGGATTTGCAATTAGGGGGGTTTAAGGCATTCTCATCCGTTATAGAAGAAGATGTGTATAAGGTGCTTGGTGTAGAGAATTGTATCAAGAATTACAGGAGTTACGGTTCTACTGCGCCAGGTTTTGTTAAAAAACGTATTGCGTATTGGGAAAAGAAACTGAGTAAAGGATAAATGGGTAAATGGATACTTTTGAATACAGGAACAAGACGCTCTTCTGCGAAAATATAAAGATAGAAGATATTATCTCAGAGGTAGGAACACCTGCCTATATCTATAGCAAAAATACGATTTTGGCGCGCTATCATGAGCTGAAGACGGCCTTCGGTGACGTCGATACGCTGATCTGTTTTTCTGTGAAGTCTAATTCAAACCTTTCAATATGTAAGGTATTGGCAGAGGCGGGATCAGGTTTCGATGTGGTTTCCGGGGGTGAGTTATTTCGGGCAATCAAGGCCGGTGGCGACCCGTCAAGGATTGTCTTTGCGGGTGTAGGGAAAACGGACAAGGAAATACGATATGCCCTGGAGAATGACATTTTTATGTTTAATGTAGAATCTCTGTCAGAACTCGGGCACATTAATGCATTGGCAGGGGAGTCAGGAAAAGTGCCAAGAGTGGCCTTGCGAATCAATCCGGACATCGATGCAAAAACGCATGCAAAGACTACTACCGGGAAAAAGGAAAACAAATTTGGCATTGATTTTACTGAGGCCGAAGAGCTTATTAAACAGTCATCAAGATATTCGAGCGTCGATCTGTGCGGATTACATGTCCATTTAGGTTCACCTATTTATACGGTTGATCCTTACGTGCGCGCCCTCAGGAAGATCGTAAAACTGATTCAAAAATGCAGAGATAACGGACTGGATATTGAATATATGAACATAGGGGGTGGCTATTGTATCTCGTATACGGGAGAAGAGGTAATACGACCAAGGGATTACGCGTCGAAGATCCTTCCGCTCGTGAAAGAGATGCAATGTAATATTATTATGGAGCCGGGACGATTTATTGTAGGAAATTCCGGGATTTTGATTACCAGGGTGACTTATACGAAAGAGACCCTGCATGGGAAAAAGTTCATTATTTGTGATGCCGCTATGAATGACTTGATACGTCCAGCCCTTTACGATGCCTTTCACAGGATATGGCCTGTAAATACGAGTATAAAAATGCCAAAGGTTGAAGATCCTCATAAATCGACGATAAAAAAAGGTATGGATTTGGTGGATATTGTGGGGCCGGTGTGTGAAAGTAGCGATGTCTTTGCTGCCAAAAGGGCTTTACCCAAAGTAGGAGAAGGGGATTTGCTGGCAATATTCAGCGCTGGTGCGTATGGTTTTTCGATGAGTTCTCAGTACAATTCCCGTCCACGCCCCTGCGAAGTGCTGGTAGACGGAGATCAATATCGTATTATTAGAAAAAGGGAAACGTATGAGGATTTAGTTAAGGGTGAAAATTTTACGTAGTACTCCGATACAATGGCAAAATATTATCCTATATTCCTGAATATTCAGGATAAGAAGTGTGTGGTGGTGGGTGGTGGCAATGTTGCGTGGCGCAAGGTGTGCAGCCTGAAAGAGGCGGGCGCAAAAGTGGTGGTAGTGTCCCCTGACTTTTGTCCGGAACTGGAAAAAGAGGCGGGGATTGAGCGGATTCAACAGAAATACGATGCCGGGCATCTGAAAGGAGCATCGCTTGTTGTTGCCTCTACGGATGACGGAGAGGTGAATAAAAAGGTTTATTATGATGCCATTGAGAGCGGAATTTTAGTAAATGTTGTTGATAAGCCGGAATTTTGTTCCTTCATTGTGCCAGCATCCGTTATGCGAGGCGATCTTTGCATCAGCATCTCAACGGGTGGGGCAAGCCCGGCTTTGGCTCGTAATATAAGAGAATACCTGGAAAGACAATTTGGAGAGGAATATGACGAATTTACAAAACTCTTATCAGAGATGCGGCGAAAGATGCTTTCCGAAATAAAGGACGAATTGGTAAGACGGGATATCTTACAGCGAATTGCAGGACTTGATATGCTTGAGGTTGTTAAGAAAAAGGGTGTATTGGAGGCGAAAAAGAGGATATTGGAGATCGTTTCTGAAAAAATATCCAGCAGCAAATAAGTCGACTAAGTCTATAGACTTCTTTTTTCTTGCAAGATATTTTTTGAATTGTTAAGATTTGAGATATGGATGTTGGACGTGTAGTGAGTGTTTTATCCATGGGTTTATTATGGTGGTTAAGTACATCAAAACAGGAGTTTACATGGCTGAGAAGACTGCAACACAAAGAATTGACCTTAATGAATTGAAATCCGGGGGTTTTATAAAGCAGAATCAGAAAGACCTTTTTACTGTCAGATTAAAGGTTCCTGGTGGGCGGATCACTCCCGATAAAATGATGAAAATTGCAGAGGTTGCAAAAAAATATAGCCGGATGGGATATTGTCACTTAAGTTTCAGGCAGTCGGTGGAGATAATCGGTGTTCATATCGATGATTTTGATACTGTAGTAAAAGAGTTGGCAACGGTGGGGCAAAAGGTTGCCTCTTGTGGTCCGAGAGTTCGGGTGCCGACGGCATGCGGGGGTTGCGAGTATAATCCCAACGGAATCATGGACACGCAATCCAAGGCGTTGGAGGTTGACGAAAAGTTTTTTGGCACGCCGTGTCCTCATAAGTTTAAGATGGGATTTTCTGGTTGTCCCATTGATTGTACAAGGACAAGGGAAATGGACTTGGGCTTTCAGGGCGTGGTTTATCCGGTATGGGGTAAAGATCTATGTAACGGATGTACCCTGTGTGCTAAGGCATGTCAGGAGGGTGCAATTGTCTCTGATAAAGAGGGTCGGCCCATGTTTGACGAATCTAAATGTGTCTATTGTGGTGACTGTATTCGGGCATGTCCAACGGATGCCTGGAAAGATAAGAAAAAAGGCTGGTTGGTGCGCACGGGTGGAAAACATGGAAGGCATCCCCGCGAGGCAAATGAGGTGTTGAATTTTTTACCTGACAATAAAGTAGACGATTTTGTTGCCGCAACCATAAAGTGGTATAAAGAGAACGGCAAGCCTAAGGAAAGAATCGGTTCGTGTATAGATCGCGTAGGTTTGGAGAAATTTAAAAAAGAAGTTGTGAGTGCATTCTCAAAAGCCTGATATGGGTTTCTCATGAAAGATAAAAAAAAATTTGTTATATTCGCCCATAGCGGTACCTACGATAAACTGTACCAGATCATTACGTTGGCCATTACAGCGGCATCAATGGGAAGAGAGACATATATTTTTCTCTTTTTTTGGGCACTGAAGAGATTTGTGAACGAAGACTTTGATGTTGCGAAACTATCGGATGAGTATGGTGACGAGGGTGAAAAATTATCAAAACGGATGCAGAAGATTAATCCAATCTCACTCAAAGAATTACTTCATGATGTAAGGACTATGG
>JAUQXU010000394.1 GCA_030837935.1 Candidatus Brocadia sp. | reverse complement strand
TGGGCAAATTATCCGACCGTTTGGAGGTCTTTCCTGCCCATGGACAAGGTTCGCTTTGCGGGAAAGGAATGAGTTCCAAAACCAGCACTACGTTGGGATATGAGCGCCGTACAAACCCCCTGCTCCGTCTTGGTTCTTTGAATGAATTTAAAAAGCACTTTATGCAGGAATATCCTGCCCGTCCGAAGAGTTTTTCGCACATTATAGCAATGAACACAAAAGGCGCGCCATTGTTGGATAGACGCACTGAAGACAGGCCTCTTACTCCATCTCAATTTCGGGAAGCAATGGAAAGGGGAGCAAAGGTCATTGATACAAGAGATGCGCCTGCTTATGGCGGCGTGCATATTCCGGGGAGCATTAACATTGGTTTTGGAAGTCAAATGGCTAATTGGATTGGCATGGCAGTGGAGCCGGGGTCGGATATCCTCCTTGTCTTTACCGAAGATGAAAAGTATCGGGATATGTGTGCTCTCCTTTTCAGGATTGGTTATGATAATATTCTTGGGTATTTGCAGGGCGGTGTTCCCGGCTGGCAGGAGCATGGTTATCCGATAGAGAGACTTCCCCAGATGTCGGTGCAGGAATTACAGAAAGAAATTACAGGGAATACCGATCTGCGTATCATAGACGTCCGGTCGGAATCAGAATGGAATAAAGGGCATATAGAAGCAGCCGAACTTTTGCCATTACCGGAAGTGCTTCTTAAGGATGTGGATCTGCCAAAAGGAGAAAAAATTATCGTTACCTGCCGTGTAGGATATAGGGGGAATATAGGAGCCAGTTACTTGCAAATGCATGGATTTACCAATGTACACAATCTTGCCGGTGGAATGCTGGCATGGACTAACGCAGGGTTTCCGGTAACGGTATAATATTGTCTTTGCCATTGTCTCTCCGGGAAAACGCAGCGTAATCTTACGTACCGGCAAATTACCGGAAATCTGGATTCATCAGGAGAAGTGATACGCCGCTTGCTGAAAAATGGAACACCCCCCGATAAAATAAAAATGAACAGGAGCTACTCAATGGGCGATATTCATCAATTACCATGAACAGATAAGCAATCATTTTTGCCCTTCAATAGTTAGGAAATGGAGATTATTGGTTATATCGCGTCGGTTATTATCGGTATTTCACTTGGCCTTATTGGCGGAGGCGGCTCTATACTCACGGTGCCGGTGCTCGTTTATCTTTTCGGTATTGAGCCGGTTCTTGCTACTGCGTATTCACTTTTTATCGTCGGTGTAACAAGTCTTGTTGGCGCTTTGTCCAAATACAGGCAGGGGCTGGTGGAGCTGAAAACTGCGGTCATATTTGGCATACCATCTGTAGCTGCAGTTTTTGTTACCCGCAAATTTCTTGTGCCGCTAATTCCGGTTCATCTTTTTAGCGTGAGCGGCCTTGAAATAACCAAACCTGTTTTTATCATGGTTTTGTTTGCCTTCTTCATGGCTTTTGTTTCTTACTCCATGATAAAAAATGGAATAGAGGAAAATGGAGATCAGCAACCACAACGATTTAATTACCCCATGATAGTGCTGGAGGGAACTGTTGTTGGTATTCTTACCGGGCTTGTAGGCGCCGGCGGAGGATTTTTGATTGTTCCTGCGCTGGTAGTATTCAGCAAACTGCCGATGAAAATGGCTGTAGGAACTTCATTACTTATTATAGCTGCCAAATCATTGATTGGTTTTACCGGTGATCTTGCTCACTATACTATGGATTGGGAAATGCTGCTTATTGTTACAACAGCAGCCATTGGCGGAATATTTATTGGCAACGCCCTGAATAAAAAAGTTCCCGGCGAAAGGCTGAAAAAATGGTTTGGCTGGTTTGTGCTGGGGATGGGTATTTTTGTTATCGTAAAAGAGCTTTTTTTCAATAAGTGATGTGACAGGAGTTATGATATGGCAAAGCTGTAACTAAAAAGGATTTAGCCACAAGGACACAAAAGAAGTGACGCAAACATGCAAAAAAGAAGTTTTTGCCGGGTAATACGATACAAGCTAAATCCAATTTTCATTTTATCCCTGAAAGGGAGAAAGAAAAGGGGGCAAATTATTATTACGGATATACCTTTTGTATCTGATATAATTTCGAAATGGCGAAACCATTACAAATACAAATACAAATACAAGTATGAGGATACAGTATATCAACTGGTGTTGATACAAAAGAAAAGAACGTGAGGATGAACAATGGAATATGACAAAGCGAAAGAACCCGCGTCACAAGAAAGCCTGGATATTTCCAAAATAACGGAACTCTTAACGCATCTATCCGTGCGGATTGATTCCCTCGAAAGATCGTTAGCAAACATTGAGGGTATTACTAAAAAACTTCCTATGGTGACGGCGATAACAACTGATGCAATAGACGAGTATTATCGAAATGCTGTAAAATCCGGGATTGATATTGAAGAACGCTGTAAAAAAGTGGGGGAAATGTTAATCCAGATTACTGACCCCAAAAAGATCGATACCCTTTCCCAAGTAATAAAAAATATAGATACCTTGACTTTACTCCTGAAACAATTCGAGAGAGTGCCTGACACCCTGGCAATGATTGTGGATTCATTTGATGAACTATACAAAAATGCTGAACGATCAGGAATCGATTTCGAATTGATCATGAAACAGGGAAAAGATGCAGCATCGAAAATGAACGAGCTTCTCAGATCAGACGAGTTGAAAGCACTCATGAATTCTGGCATTTTGAACCCTAAGACGGTACGTATTGTAGCGCAAGCCGGATGCGCGCTTGCGGATTGCAAAGAAGATCGTCCTGAGAAAATTGGAATAATCGGACTTATAAAAGCATTAGGGAATGGTGATATACAATCCGCACTCGGATTTCTTATGAGTTTCGGTAAACGATTTGGGCAACTACTCAATAAATAATTAATCGTAATTGTTTATCAGAAGAACCACGATCCATCTCCCCTTCACATTTTAGAGTATACAGGAGACCATTTCATGGTACAGAAAGGTAATTATCAGGTAGTAATTGTCGGTGGTGGTACTGCCGGCATAACGGTAGCAGCGCAATTATGCAGAAGCAGTAATCCCCCGGAGATTGCCATAATTGAACCTTCAGAGAAACATTATTACCAGCCGATATGGACGCTTGCCGGCGCGGGTGTATTTCCCAAAGAGATGTCTGAAAGGGATACAAAAGATGTTATACCTTCAGGGGTTGTCTGGGTAAAGGACAAGGTTGTCCGATTTGATCCTGAAAACAATAATCTCACCACGGAAACGGGGAAGACGATAGAATACAAATATCTGGTTGTCGCGGCCGGAATTCAGCTTGATTGGGACAAAATTCCCGGTCTCAAGGAATCAATCGGGAAGAACGGGGTTTGTAGTAATTATTCATATCAAACAGTCGGTTCAACCTGGGAAAGTATCCGTAATTTCAAAGGAGGCAATGCCATCTTTACGCAACCGGGTACTTCTATTAAGTGCGGTGGAGCACCGCAGAAAATCTGTTATCTAGCTGAACATTATTTCCGGAAGTCAGGTGTACGGGAGAAAAGTACCATTGTCTTTACGCTTCCACAAGGAGTTATTTTTGTAGTGAAAAAATATGCTGATGCACTTGTGGGAGTAGCGAAAAGGAAAGGAATTGATGTGAAGTATCAGCATAATCTTATAGAATTACGGCCGGAAAAAAAAGAGGCGATATTTAAGAAGGCTGATACAGAGGAAGACATTGTAATGAAATATGATATGATTCATGTGACTCCACCGATGAGTTCCCCGGATTTCCTGAAAAATAGCCCATTGGGGAATGAGGATGGATGGGTGGACGTAAAAAAAGATACCTTACAACATAACCGTTTTGAAAATATATTTGGAATTGGCGACTGCAGCAGCCTTCCTACATCAAAGACCGCGGCGGCTATACGGAAGCAGGCGCCGGTACTTGTTAATAATTTGTTATCAAAAATTAACGGCGCGCCATTGAATGATTCTTACGATGGCTATACTGCCTGTCCTATTGTAACCGGATACGGAAGTCTGATCCTTACCGAGTTTGATTATGACAAAAATCCGAAGGAAACCTTTCCCTTTGACCAGGCACAAGAACGTTACAGTATGTATGCCTTGAAAGCATATGTTTTACCAAGGATGTACTGGCATGGAATGTTAAAAGGACGTGCATAATTATTTATGAGCAGAAAAGGAGAAATATGATACGAACTCATGGTAAATTAATAGTTGTTTCAATAGGTAAAATTACCATTGCAGTAGTGTTTTCTCTTATTGTTTTTGGCTTTGTTCATTTTCTTCAATCTGTTGCTTTTTCACAGCCTGAGGGTAATTCTTATGTCTTCAGTTTACCACCTGGCGTTCTTGAGCCTATCATTCCCGAAGATAATCCTTTAACAAAGGCAAAAATCGATTTAGGCAAGAAACTCTTTTTTGACAAACGCCTTTCAGCCGACGATACTATAAGTTGTGCTACGTGCCACGACCCAGGAAAAGGGTTTGCTGACGGTAAAGCAATCGCCATTGGAATAAAGGAACGAAAAGGAACGAGAAACAGTCCTACGGTACTCAATGCGGCCTTTTTCGATACACAGTTTTGGGATGGAAGGGTAATTACCTTAGAAGAGCAGGCCAAACAACCCATAATTAATCCGAATGAGATGGGTATGCCTTCCCATGATGCCCTTGTAGGAAAAATTTCAAACATTCCCGAGTATAAAACATCCTTTAAAGCCGTCTTTGGCACAGATAAAATCACCATAGACCACATCGCTATGGCTATTGCTTCTTTTGAACGCACACTCAATACCTTTAATACACCGTTTGACAGATTTATCGCAGGAGAAAAGGATGCCATAAGCGCATCTGCTCAAAGAGGATGGAAATTGTTTCAGGGAAAGGCGCGGTGTATAACCTGTCATGAATTTAACAGGTCGTATCCCTTTTTTACGAATAATAAATTCCACAATGTCGGTGTTGCTATGAAGGGTAAAGATTTTGGGTCCCTGGCGCGAAAGGCAGCCAGTTCTGGTGCAGACCCTTTTGTGCTCGCACAAGAAGAGGCATCTGCCGAGCTCGGACGCTATCTGGTGACGAAGGAACCAAAAGATATTGGAGCCTTTAAGACCTCGGGGTTGAGAAATATTGCCCTTACTGCCCCGTTTATGCATGACGGGAGTGAGCCTACTTTGGAAAGCGTTGTCGAATTTTATAATAAAGGTGGTATTTCGAATCCTAATTTGGATGGCGGAATCAGACCGCTCAATTTGTCTGAAGACGAAAAGAAGGATTTGGTAGAGTTTATGAAAACGCTCACAAGCGATGATCTTGCAGGATTAGGGATTACGGTAAAATAAGTTCACACGTGTGGGTTTTTCATTGGCCATTTGGTTTTTTGCAATCAATATCCGGAGATAATACATTATGAACACAAAACACAAAGGAAAGAACGAACAAGTGCAGTACTCTGCATTAACTGGTGTGAGTCGCAGGGAATTTTTAAAAACTACGAT
>JAUQXU010000393.1 GCA_030837935.1 Candidatus Brocadia sp. | reverse complement strand
CGGCTTTGCGGGTGTGGTTGTTTTTTTCAGCTGGGAAAGCCCAGGTGATGTTTGTTTGCCCGTGTCGATGTTATCTTCATCAATACATGAAGATTGGATGCTGGCTATCGATACATTGTCTGGTATCAGAAATAGTAATTTGTCCAGTATTTCCATCCAAATAAACCGGGAAGAATCGATAGAAGAAATAAGATCAAGCGCAGATTTATTTGTTTGTGCAAGGGTTTCGGCATGCTTGTACTCCCTTTCAAGCTCCTTTATATTTTCTAACACTTTTCGATGCTGGTTGCCGGAGTTCTTAAGATGTGTGATTCGTGTTTGCAATCCACCGTATTGAATAACAAGCGACAGTCCCAGGCAGCCGAGAGCAGCTATCGCATAAGGTTTTTTCTTTGAAATCTCTGCTGATTTGATGAGTTCCCGTGGTAATAAATTGGTCTTTATTCTCCCCAGTCCCACGCCTTGTAATGCAAGTCCTAATGCAACGCCAAGATGTGATATGTTTTCGTTGAAATACTCAGTATGGATAGTAGAGGATAATTTCACATTATTTAAGGCTTGAAGGACTTTTGTTTCGTAGGAAAAATTGTCGGTAATAAATTTCACATTAACTGGGTCTTTAAATTTACTTCCCGTGAGCAAAAGAGTCTTGAAAACAACCGTTCCTTTCGTTAAGGATTTATAATACTCCATGGATCTCTGGATTTCTTTAACGAGATCGGCATCCACGGTGGAGACTGGGATACTTCTCAGCCAAAAATACAGGTCGCCAACAATAATAAGGTCGGTGTTTTCTGCTTCCGCGTTTATGATAATAGTAAGACCTTCGATTTGCTGATCAAAGGAAATGAAGTTGGATATAGCTAAGGGCGATGGCTGTATTGCAGTTAGTCTGGATTCAAGGGGTGAGATATTTGCCAATAGCTGGTCGAGCGTCTCCCTCTTGGACGCAAACAGGCCGATCTCTATGCTCTCCATGCCAGGGACTTGTTCAGTTAATTGTTGGTAGTCCCACGCAATATCGTTGAGATCAAAGGGAATTTGTTGTTTTGCCTCATACCTGACAAGATTTCTCAATTGTTTCTTGTCTACCGGTGGGATGGACGTAAATCGGGATAATACAAATTGACCGGGAATGGATATCAATATCCTGTCAGTTCTGATGATGTGATGCTTTAACAGAAAAGCTTGTATCGTCTCCTTAATGCCTGGAGATTGCAAGGAATTCGCATCAGGTGAAAGAACGGAATATTCGATAATATCCATGTCTTCCACCAGCAATCCATCTGATGTTTGAGCGATTTTTATCGCCTTTAAAGCACGACCGCCAATATCCAGACCCCATGCGGTCCTTGTCCTGGATTGTCTCAGAGTATGCGCTAGTTTTTGAATGCTAAAATTCTGTAGTTTGGGCATTGATGTACATGACGGAAGTTTATTTACATTGTTTCTTTCGATACGGGTTTATTTTGCGTAAAATAGGTAATGATCTCTTCAGAAAGTCTCGTAGTGTCGCTATCTGCGCTGGCATGAATCCAGTGAATATTTGAAAAACTTCTAAACCATGTCATCTGTCTCTTTGCAAATCGACGGGTTCTTTGTTTAATTTCGTCAGAAACTTCTGAAAGCGTATACTTTCCATTGAAAAAATCAATGATCTCTTTGTATCCAAGCGCCTGCGAAGCTTGTCTGCTTAGTCCCGATGGATTACTTGATAATGTCCTGACTTCTTCGATAAGACCGCGCATGAACATACGGTCCACACGCGCTTCTATGCGTTGATATAAAATATCCCGATCGTATTCAATTGCAACGAGTGTGCAGTGATAGTTTGGGTTTTTATGGCCAAATTGGGTTTGAAACGAAGATATACGCTGTCCTGTTGTTTTAAAGACCTCGAGCGCACGGATGATCCTCTTTTGATCATGGCAATGCAACTTCCTGGCAGTTTCAGTATCTATTTCACTAAGCATGGTATGTAAGTAGTTTGGACCTTTTTCCAGGGCAACGGCCTTTAGATAATTGCGATATTCCCAGTCTGCCGGTGGACCATCGAATAAACCATCTATAATAGCTTTTAAATAAAGAGCTGTTCCACCCACAACGATAAATTGCTTCCCTTGCTGATAGAGGCTTTGAGTAACGGCATCAAAATCTTTTACATACAGTCCTACACTGTATTCTTCCCAGGGTTCTACAATATCGATCAAATGATGTGGTATTTTGTTTCTTACAGCGCGAGAAGGTTTCTCCGTGCCAATGTCCATAGCACGATATACAAGCATAGAATCAGCAGAGACTATCTCGGCGCCAATATTCGTAGCAATTTCTACGCCAATATCTGTTTTCCCGCTTGCTGTAGGGCCTGTAAGTATCCAAATGGGCAGAGGCATGGATATGTTCTGGATATCGGTGACTAAAATGTATACTTTTATGCCGTGAATGTATAAAAAATTAACGAATTTTGATTATACAATATAATTTGAAATAAGCAAAATAAACGCATTTTAGAAAAGCACCTATTTTCATGATAAGTTTCTTAGCTGTGGTTGCAGGGCGAAGAGCCTATTCGCTCTACCTTTAAAGTCTTATTCATAAAAAGTAGAACAGGTTATCCCGTTTTTATCCAGATTGAATGTTATCGCCCCTTCCTGATGAGCCTGGAAAGTCCTGATACGGTGCTTTTGCAAGAAATTGAGCGTCTCGCGAGAGGTAACACCATTACTTGAATTGATGAAGGCGTATGCAGGTCGTACCGCGGTGATAAACATTTCCATGTTATTTATAGACGAGCCATGATGAGGCACCTGGATGACATCAGATCTGATTTCTAAAGACTTTGATAAGAGGAATTCTATCCCTTGCTCCTCGATGTCGGCGCATAAAAGGATGGAGTTCCCAAGATATTCAATTTTTAAAACGCAGGAATTGTCATTTATTGCCGTGATGTCAGAAGAAAATGGCGGAGGATTTAATATCTTTACCATTGCAGGTTCAAATCCCATGAGGACCTCGCCATAAGAAAGTGCCGCGGTTCGGATATGGTTTTTGCCAAGAAACGAGAGTATCTTTTGTCCCTCTGGTGATGTAAACATACGAGGTTGTGAATAAACAGATTGTACCTGGAATCTTTCGGCGAGAGATGGCAAACCATTCACGTGGTCTTCGTGCTCGTGGGATAGAATTACCAGATCAATCTTTTTGATATGTTGATTCCATAAAAAGGGAGCAATAATATATCGTCCGACATCATAGTTTTGCCATGAGCCCGCGTCATACAGAATGTTTTTTCCATTTGGGAATTGTATAAAGAGAGCACTGCCATGTCCCACGTCCAGACAAGTGATTGTCAAAGAATGATTTGGAAATATCCGTATGTTTGAAAAAAGCACAATATTGGCGCTCAAAAGGCCAAATATTACCATTCGAACGAGATCTACGGATAAATACTTACGACAAAGAAGGAGGATGACGAATACGTAATAGACAACAATTTCTACCTGCGAAGGCCCACTGACGTAAAAGTAAGAATACGGCAAAGATGCAAGATTTGAAACAAGAGATTCTAATACCCTGTCTGTGTTAGATGCTAACCAGGCAGAAACAGTAGCTAAAGGCGGACATACCGTTCCGAGTGTTAATAACACGATGCCGCAAACAATAATGATCCAAAACAGAGGGAATACGATGATATTAATTATCGGGACAAAGGGTGTGAAAAGATGAAAATAATGAGCCGTGAGGGGCAAGGTTGCTAGCCATGCGGCAAGGGAAACACATAAGGATTTCCGCAGATATTTTTTGACAAAAAACAACCGGCCATGTTCGGACTTTACCTGCAATTTTTCTATGAATAAGGCTGTTTTAAATAAGACGCCTTCCATTTTTGCTGATCCGTAGATAATTCCCATGGTTGCCAATACCGATAGTTGAAATCCAATGTTAAAAAGATCAGATGGGTTTCTGATAAGAATAAAACAAATCGCCGTAAAGATGCCGCTGGTAATGTCCCATTGCCTGCGCACCAAAAAACTACAGAAGAAAACAAACGCCATGATGCTGGCGCGTAAAACTGGGGGGTTAAGTCCTGTTAAAAAAGCATATAAGATCACAACAAACAAGATGATGATTGTTGACAAAGCCTGCGATACTCTTAAAAAGCGTAACGGTAAAAGCACCGTAAAGACCACAATTCCTACATTAAAGCCACTGATAGCAATGAAGTGGATAATGCCCGTTTTCATAAAATTATCAATCGTTTCGTTTGGGAGATCGACCCTGGTGCCTAACAACATGCTGCTGATCAATGGGGCGCTGTTGCTAAAGGTATGCGTGTAAATGGTGTTATTTAACACATTATGTAAAGCATAGACGAAACTATATATCCAATGAGTATGAAATGAATCTTTCGTTTTTATATTCTTTGTGTTTGCAATGGTCATCAAACAGCGGACCGATGGCGTTTGTCGCTGCAAATAGCTTTTGTAGTCGAATTCACAGGGATTACTGGGGGATTTTGGAAGAAATGTATGCCCGAAAAGCACTACCCGTTGTCCGTAAACTAATTTATGTAAAATAGACAAAGTATCGTTAGCGTCCAAATTGCCCGGTTCTGGCAGATACGCGTTTATTTTAATAATACCGGATACCTGTTTCCATCCTGATAAGGTTTCTATCTCTTCTGCCCGGACGATAAAAGATATTTTATTATAGGGCTTTCTTGAAATTTGCCATGATTTGCTGCGGAACGAACGCTTATTTACGATATGTTCATCCAGGATGACAGGTGGATTTATAATGGTTCCCGTTATGCGATGTAAAGATTTGCGGGTAGTTAGAACGTGTTCAACATGATTGATGGGGAGAATATCTGTCCTGGAATCGTAGTATGCCATAGATATAACCATAACGAAGATTGACAGGCATGGGAGTGAACATATATTGAATTTGTCTGAATATAAGGATATAAGACAGAATACCCACAGGAAGATGCCCGTTATAAGTGTAAAATACATGGGAATCTTTGTGAGTGATCCTATGAAGATACCGCATATAAGCAAAAGGGTTATAAATACAATAGGCCGGCGCATAAATTATTCTGTGTACATATTTGTACTATCTATAGCATTTCCTCGTGCATCAAATCAAAAAGCGAACCGTATTCCAAATTAGGATTGTGCACAAACTTTACCTGTGCCGTGGTTATTTAACATCGGTGATTTCCTGAAAAATCAACTTGTTTTTTTCCTGGTCTGAAATTTCTCTACTATACAATGGTGAATAGGTACTCCAGACCTTGATATTGTAATATATCATCAGAGATATTATAATCTGGTGTATAAAATGTGATGCAGAAGAATGAATGACAGGTATGTTTTATTACCAGACACAATACGTAATCTTTACAGAAAGGTGAATATATGGGGAGTCTGGTGGGGCGGCATGTCATGATAACCTCAGGGCCAACCAGGGGTTATATAGATGCCGTACGGTATATCAGTAATAAATCCACGGGTAATCTGGGTGTTGCAATTGCAAATGAATTCATGAGTCGGGGGGCTTATGTAACATTTGTTTATGGAGCGGGCAGTGGTATGCCAAATACTCATGTATTAGAGAAAGATGGTATCAGTCGATTGACACTTATTGAGATAGAGACACTCGATGACTTGGTAGCGGTAATTCAGAAAAGGCTGAAGGATACACAATTTGATGCCATTGTACATGCCATGGCGGTGCTTGATTATACTCCGGAGAAACACAGTTACAAAAAGATACCTTCTAATAAAGACAAACTGGTAATAACCTTTGTAAGAACGCCCAAGGTTATAAGGTTGATAAGGCAGGGATGGCCGCATGCTTTTGTAATAAGTTTTAAACTAGAGGTTGGTTTGCCGAAAGACGAGCTTGTCGAAAGGGCCTATACATCTTTGATAGAAAACGGTGCTGATTTGGTCGTGGCTAATAATCAGGATGAAATTGTAGGGGATAAACACCGGGCGTATTTGATCAATTTGCATAAAAAAGTTGAATCCCGGTGCGAAACGAAGCAAGAGATAGCAAAAGTTCTGGGAGATGCAATAGCAGGACAATTGAAATTGATAAGATAATAACTATGCAAATGGGTGTTTTCCGCTGAAGTGCTGTTTGAAATGTTTCTGTCGCCCTAAAACTTCAGAAGTGAACGTTTACACCAAAATTACCTGTATGTTGCGCACCACTCCAAGATAGGAGGATGGAAATAATCCCTTCAAGACTTTTTTCCATAATGTTTGTCTTAAGAGCTAAATCCTGCAGGAGACAGAATTTCCGCAGGAATAATACAATTTATAAGGAATTTGCCTTATCGGTGAAGGAAGTCAGAATATATCAAAAAGAAACAAGGAGGTACAACAAAAAATTTTGCAAATTTGTTAATTGACAACAAATACACTTATGATATACTCCCACAAATTGGTTCAAATTGGTTTGGAGATATTGGATATATCAGGTAAATATAGTTCTTGTTTGGGAGATACAACATGTGTTTGAAGGGGAAAATGTGTATTTATCTATTTTTTCTTACCATGATATATTTATCTGGTTGCGCTACGCCGCCTGATTTCAAACCAATAACAACGATACCCGTGAAACCACCTAAAAAGGAAGTACCTTATATTGGAAGTCAACTGGATCGCTACTTTGCCCGATCCTGGAAGTATATTGTTATACATCACAGCGCCTCGGCATCGGGTTGTGCCGCTGAATTTGACAGGTTCCACAGGGAGAAAAGGGGTTGGGAGAATGGCTTGGGATATCATTTTGTAATAGGCAACGGAAAAGGTTCCGGCGACGGGAAGATTGAGATCGGCAATAGGTGGATAAATCAGATAGACGGCGCCCATGCCGGCGTAAAGGAATACAATCATTACGGCATTGGGATATGTCTGGTTGGGAACTTCAACAACTCATACCCAACGGTATCGCAAATGGCCTCACTTTCAACGTTAGTAGACTATCTCCAGGAACGTTGCCGTATTCCTTCTGAGAACATTATCATGCACAGACATTTCAGGGAAACAGAATGTCCTGGCAGAAATTTTCCTTATTATAAATTACTTGCAAGAACTGCCCGATGGTAATTCCCGGCGTAATTCCTGACCAGAACGAGTCGGAAGTGCGGGAAATTTAACACCCTCTGGTCCATTTATATTGCTTCAATTCGCGCTATCTGAGTTCCTTATTTTGGTGCAAGGCTAATGATACCTATCCGCGATCGTAATCCTTCGGGAACCTTTCCCTTTGTTACTGTTGGTATTATTCTTATCAATGTTTTGGTCTTTTTCATTGAACTTTCTTTAGGTCCTCAATTAGATTCCTTTCTGTTTCAGTTCGGTGTCGTTCCTGTCAAAGTGGTCTATTCTGCAGATATTCCCGACTCTACTTTTGTGAATACCTATTTTCCCTTTCTGAGCTACATGTTTCTCCACGGTGGGTTTATTCATCTTATAGGGAATATGTGGTATCTGTGGATTTTCGGGGATAATATTGAAGATAGGCTCGGACGTGTCAAATTCGTGTTATTTTATCTCCTCTGCGGGATTGGGTCTGCTCTTGTGCATGTATATTTTAATAGTCAGTCGGGAGTCCCTTGTGTAGGGGCTAGTGGGGCGATTGCGGGTGTACTGGGCGCTTATATGGTGACCTTTCCCAGGGCGCGGGTGCTTGTTCTTCTTCCCTTGTTTATTATTTGGGAGTTTATTGAGTTGCCGGCTATTGTCGTGTTGGGTTTTTGGTTCCTTCTTCAGTTTTTTAGCGGGACAGCAGCTATTTCTTCTGCGCAGGGAGGGGGTGTGGCCTGGTGGGCACATATTGGAGGGTTTGTTTTAGGCATAATTTTCATAAAAATATTTTCAAAATCACCATTCACTGGATAGGACACAGGAAATAGACGGTCTCATGCTTGCAGATTCAACCGTTTAGAGGTGGCTAAGATTTTTCGGCACACTCAAAAATATCCTCCGTAACGCCTTTGACCTCATCAGACAAAGGGTAAGGGACTCCTGTGTCTTTCTCCAAATATCTCCCATCCATCCCAGGAAGTATCAAAGTGACGAACGAAAAACCCTCCTCCAACATGCCCTTCGATTGCTTAACGCTGAGTCGGCATATCGCAACCTTTTTGGCTTTTCATTGGTCACCTCCCGTATCGTCTACATCAAAAGAACAACTGTCCTTCCATTCTTTCTGCGGAGCGCCTGAAATTATTCTTCCACCCAGATTGTCACTGTACGTGATGTACGCCACGCTGCGTTCCCTGGTATTCAGAATCTTGGCGCGTAGTGCACGACGAATGTCTATAGATTCCTCACCTTTAAGGTAAAAAAGACATTCACCATGTCGAACCATCTTATTTGCATGATCATAAGCAGCCTCACGATCGTTTGCGTCTTTGAGCATGCCCTGAAACTCTTTGGCATAGTACGTAAGACCTAATCGAAGCTTCTTATCGTCGGGATAGGTAAAGTATATGTACCTTTGAATGTCATCACGAACTCCATCGCCATCCGTGTCTATCCCAAGCAATGTTTTCTTTCCTGCCTCCCCGGGATCAGGTGGGAGCGCAAAACCACGATCATTGTTCCCCTGTACAAAACCAGGAGATGCAAATACAACCAGGCTGCAAAACAAAAGAACAACGAAACCTTTGATGGTATGCATAAACGCACTCCTCATCATGATGGTCAATGAAAATGAGCAATGAATGTACGTTAGTAACACAATATTCCCTTGATTCTCACAAATCCACCGCTATTCGTGTGTGACCAGGTACTTGGTTCAGAGTCGACAACTTCATAGCTTCCTGCAGGTACCAAGGTATTGGGATATGATAGCCAGAAACGAAAGTAGGTCGTTCCTGAAAATGGCCCATACATGAGAAATGAGTTGCGATTGTATAAAGCATGTGTTCCTGCCGGCTGGCCTTCATCGCACCAGTGATAGGTGCTGATTTCCGTAATATATGCATCATGTGGTATTGTCACCACTGTTGTACCTGGATTACCGCAGATAACAGCGAGAAGATTATACGTATTCACTATTACTACTGCTTCTGTCCGCGCATTCGATGTCATGAGTTTGTTGATCATAGTAACAACATCATTAAGGATTTTCGTTTCTGCCTTACGCCCAGGAGCCATATAAGACTTTATAAAATTATGGCCACCCCAAATATCACCCCAATTGAGAGGGCCGAAGAAATTGTCAAGATTCGGTAATAATGCAAGTGGAATGCTGCCGATGATGAGATCTTCATCAATCGTTGTGTAGGGACCTCCGCCGGCAACGGAACTGTCAGGATTTGCTACCGATACGATGCCGAATCTACCGATATATTGCGGGTCTATGCCGAGATATGCAATATTGCCATACAGATTGCCCTGAGAATGCGCAACAAGCACAGCCATTTTGCCTTCACTTAAATATCCATTATATAAAGCAATATGCTCTTGTACCGACGGGTTGGCGCTTACAATGGCAGCATCAACCTCCTTTGCTATCGCAATTATTTTATCTTGAAGGATGTCTGGCATGAGATCCCATTCGGCAAGATAGTTCCAGAACAGGCTGTAGTTTGTTTGTAAATCTTGTTCAAATGTCTCCAGCAGGTCTGCTAAATAACCATCGGAAGGGTTGTATGCTAATTCATATGTTATCATACCGTCTATATTAGTTCCTGATATATGTGTATTCAGACATGTTTCCAATTTACGTCTGCTTTCATTGGCATCCTCCACATCATTCCACACGCCATTGCCAAAAAAGACTACGACCTCCGGCTGACATTGCTGTCCAACCTCGCCATAAACAACACCTGATATAGCAAGAAAGGTAACAAAAAGTACTGTATTAGATATCCATCGGATGTTCATTGATCACCTCCTATGTCGTCTACATCAAAGGAACAACTATCTTTCCATTCTTTCTGTGGAGCGCCTTTAATAAATCGGCCCCCAAGGTTATCGCTGTACTTAATGTATGCCATACTCCGCTCTCTGGTATTCAGTATCTTAGCGCGTAGTGCACGACAAATGTCTATGGCTTCTTCACCCTTAAGGTACCAAAGGCAATCACCATGGCGAACCATATTCTTTGCATGAGCATAAGCCGCCTCACGGTCGTTAGCATCCTTGAGCACGCCCTGAAACTCTTTGGCATAGTAAGTAAGCCCTAATCGAAGCTTCTTATCGTCAGGATAGGTAAAGTATATGTACCTTTGAATGTCGTCGCGGACTCCATCGCCATCCGTATCTATCCCAAGTAATGTTTTCTTTCCTGCCTCCCCGGGATCGGGTGGAAGGTTCACTCCTGTATCATCATCCGGTGTCGATGCATTACAGTCATCATCAATGCCGTTCTTCTTTATCTCTGTAGCCCCCGGATTTACCGCAGGATTGGTGTCGTCACAGTCGGTATTATTGGTAACATAGCCTGAAGGTTGGTTGCAGGCCTTTGTGGTAACCTGTGGGTTCCCATATCCGTCGCCATCGGCATCTTCATAAAATGTGGTTTTCAGTCCCTCGTCAATTTGTCCGTCACAGTTATTGTCCACGTCATCGCATATCTCCTGAGCCTTCGGGTTTACGGAGGAGTTGTTATCATCACAATCCCCCTCGACTCTCGTAAAACCATCGCCGTCAAAATCGACGTCTCCGTCTTCGGCAAGTACCTGGACGGTTAATACTCCTCCCGGT
>JAUQXU010000392.1 GCA_030837935.1 Candidatus Brocadia sp. | reverse complement strand
TTTCCAAGGTTTTCAAGTATGATAGAAAAAATGGTTAGCAGCGCAAAAATTAGCAATATCATCCATGAGATTTTTTCAAAATGCGTAAATATCGCATAGAAAAATGCCCCAAACCAAATAAGGGGTGTACTGGGAATTATAGGTACTATAATTCCAGCCATTCCCACAAGCATGATGATGAGTGAAATCGTAAATAAAATAATTTCCCAAATTCCCATCTACTCTCTATCCTTTCATGTGTTTAAATTAGAAATGAAATTTTTTTAAAATCTGGTAATATGATAATCATTTCCGGATTTGTCTGGAGAAAAATTTTAACCTCTTTATTCCCTCTTCGTGGGGCAGTAAAAAGGTTTGGAGTTATTACGTTTTTCATCATATCATGATAGTGCTTTATATCCAACAAAATTGGATAAGCTTGAGTAAAAACCTCTGAGGATAAAATGATGCTTTGGTCTATAATGGGAACTATTGCCGCAATTTGTACAACGGTAGGATTTATACCACAAATAATACGCGGCATAAAGACAAGGGAATTGAGAGATGTTTCTCCAGTAATGTTGACCCTTTTGTTGGTGGGATGTAGTTTGTGGTTGATTTATGGAGTTCATTTAAAAAATCCTATCATTGCGCTGGCTAATGGATTCACGCTTTCGTTTGTTATTGTGATTTTCTTGTTGCGTGCCATGTACAAAAGAAATAATTCAGGAAGCTAGTGCTCAGGATATAATCAACTTTTTTCATCTGGATATTTCGCAGAAAATGTAGTTTGTATGGGGAAAAGATCAAATATTGCATGTGATAAGCTCCTTTGCTGTTCAGATATAACGAACCAGAGCATGAGATCTTTTATTCATTTTGAGATGGAAATTAGCCTTCCTTTTTAATAGAATACTTGAAGAAAAAGTATGCAATGATTTGGGCGCTTGGCTCAGCGGCTAGAGCACTTGCTTCACACGCAAGGGATCAGTGGTTCGAATCCACTAGCGCCCACCATGTCCTGCCAAAAAGATATTACGCATTAGATTCACGATGAAATAGTGTGAGAAAATGGATTATGGGAAACTTTTCTTTGGTAAGGTTTGTTGTGTAATACGTAAACTGAATATGCTAAATCCTTTTCTAGGAGTATGAAAATGTCAGAATATTTTTCAAATAAAGAGATTGGAGAAAAATATAAGGCGGTAATTTCGTCGGCAAAATGTCCAAACTGTGACGGAGAAGCGGTCTCTGTAATCGTAAAAACATTAAAAATTCCATGGATGGTTAGATGTTTTAGCTGTGGTTATAGCGATGTGATTATGTGGATTGAGAAACAGGTGATGGATGCGCTGAAAAATGTAAAGGTATTCAACCAAATGTGGAAAGAAGGCCAATCGATAGAAATAACTCTGAAATAATGGTAAATTATTTTTTGTTTTACCGATTTGGGGGAAGAAACCACAATAAGATAGAGAATTTTCAGTATTTTATAACTGAAAACAGATCGTAATTATTCAGGGCTTTTTTGCCATTAAGAGATGTTAGCTCAATCAAAAAGGCACATCCTATAATATTTCCCCCAAGCGATTCGACAAGTTTACAACAGGCGGACATGGTTCCGCCGGTAGCAAGCAAATCGTCAACCATAAGGACATGCTGTCCCTTTCTGACACCATCCTTGTGTATTTCGAGTACATCTGTACCATATTCGAGTGCGTAGCTCATGCTAATCTTTTCGTAGGGAAGTTTGCCAGGTTTTCTAATAGGAGTGAAGCCGGCTCCCAAATTAAAGGCAATGACAGGAGCTAGAATAAAGCCACGAGCTTCAGCGCCAACGACAATATCAACCTTCTTATTTTTATAATAATTAGAAATCGTTTCAACCGCATCTCTCAGTCCCTTTGGATTTTGTAACAGGGTGGTTATATCTTTAAAGAGAATACCTTTTTTGGGGAAATCTGGCACATCGCGTACTAGTTTTTTTAAATCATTCATAGGTAGTTTTCTTTTGTTAAAATATAATGTAACTTTTGAATAGTTTCTTTTTCTATTTGTCTGACACGCTCGCGACTTATATGCAATAGCGCGCCAATTTCCTCTAAAGTCTTTGGTTCGCCATCCGTTAGTCCGTAGCGCAGTTTTATTATCGTGGCTTCTCTTTTATCAATAACCTCCAAGAGATTTTGTAAGCTTTCTCTTTCAGAACTTTCTTCCACTTCTTCGTCAGGGGCTGGTGTCCTTTTGTCTGGCAAAATGGCGTCCAGTGCCCATATAAGGTCGGAGCCTGTAATAGCAATATTGTCGAATGACCCTGTGGAGCGAATTGCATGTTCGATAGATTCAACTTTTTTTAAGGTAATATCCATCTCCCCCGCAATCTCATCACGGCTTGGTGGTCTTTCGAGTTTGTCGAGCAGATCGGTTGAAGTGGTTTTTAGCTTAGATATTTTTTCAATCATATGCGAGGGTATGCGGATTGTTTTTGCCTTATCCGTTAATGCCCTGCGAATTGCCTGCTTAATCCACCACGTGGCATATGTGCTGAATTTATATCCAGTCGAGGGATCGAATCCTTGAACAGCGCGGATCAAGCCAACATTTCCCTCTTCAATCAGGTCCAAGAAGGAAAGCCCCCGATTGATATACTCTTTTGCAATGCTAACAACCAGGCGCAGGTTTGAACGTATCAGTTTTTCCCGCGCCTTTTCGTCCCCTTCTGCAACCTTTTTTGTTACTTCCTTTTCTTCTTCCGGAGACAATAACGGAATTTTGTTAATTTCTTTCAAATATGTTTGTAAGGCAGATTCCGTATGGATGTCCCCTTCTGTTTGTAAACTACTACGCTTATATATCTGTAGCGCCAGGATTCATTCCTGATGTTTTCTCGGATTCACCACCTGATTGTGTTTCAGAACTTACGCCCGCAGCCTGGGCCGCAGTGCTTTTCCCTTCCGGGTCAGATAATTTTTTTAGGCTGAGCCCTATCTTTCTTGCTTCAGGTTCTATACGAATAACACGGACTTCTAATGTGTCCCCAATATTGACAATATCAGCAGGATTGGTAACCTTTTCGCTGGATAATTCCGAAATATGTAACAAGCCTTCAATTCCCTCGCCAAGTTCAAGAAATGCACCAAAATTTGTCAGTTTGGTGACTTTGCCGGTAACAACATCACCGACCTTAAACTTATCGGGAATCTCCTTTGTCCACGGGTCGTCCGAAAGTTGTTTTAGACCTAAAGCAACTCTTTTCTTTTCCCGGTCGACAGAAAGCACCACCGCCTCAACTTTATCTCCCTTTTTAACGATTTCTGACGGATGCCCTACCTTTTTTGCCCACGACATATCAGATATGTGGAGCAACCCATCGACACCCTCTTCGATCTCAATGAAGGCGCCATAATTGGTCAGGTTGCGAACGCGGCCCTTGATCTTTGTTCCAGGCGGATATTTTTCTTCAATGACTGTCCAGGGATTAACTTCCGTCTGTTTCATACTGAGTGAGATTTCCTCTTTTTCTTTATCTATTTTAAGGACGACAACTTCTACCATATCTCCTATTGCGACCATTTCTGTTGGATGATTAATGCGCCGTGTCCAGGACATCTCTGAAATGTGCACAAGGCCTTCAATTCCTGTTTCCAGTTTTACAAAGGCCCCATAAGACATAATGTTGACAACCTGGCCTTTCACCCGAGAGCCCACAGGATATTTTTCTTCGATGTGCAACCATGGGTTTTGAGACTTTTGTTTTAGTCCAAGGGCGACCTTTTCTTTTTGCTTGTCAATATCAAGTATCACTACCTCAGTTTCGTCGTCAATAGCAAGCATTTCTGATGGGTGGCTTATCCTGCCCCAGCTCATGTCGGTTATGTGGAGGAGCCCGTCAAGTCCACCCAGATCTATAAATGCGCCGAAATCAGCGATATTCTTCACAATCCCTTTCCTGATCTGTCCAACAGCAATTTCCGCCAATAACCCTTGTTTCTTCTTGTCGCGTTCTTCTTCGATGAGCTTTCTTCTGGAAACAACGATGTTTTGCCGTGCCTCATCTATTTTAAGGATCCGGCAGGTGACTTCTTTCCCAATGTATTGAGAAATATCGCCGGGTGGCTTTACATCGATCTGTGAGGCCGGTAAAAATATGGGCACTCCCATATCGACGAGCAGGCCGCCTTTAATCTTTCGCGTAACACGTCCGGTTATGATATCGCCTTCTTTGTATTTAGCAATGACCCTTTCCCAGCCACGTATGCGGTCTGCTTTCCGTTTTGATAATTTAATGAGTCCCGAATCGTCTTCTACTGCTTCTAATAAAACTTCAACATCCTCGCCTACCTGTATTTCTGAAGGATCATCAAATTCAGATTTGGGTATCATACCCTCGGATTTATACCCACAGTCTATGACAATGTTGTCTCCAAGAGTGCTCAGTATGCGACCCTTGAGAACCGAGCCTACTTCGAAATTTTGGATAGAATCATAATAGGTGGATTCCACCCTTTTTTTAGTATCCTCGCCTCCCATGATTGCTTCAACTTCCCGCTCAATATCGGCTAAATTTACATTGTACTCCTTTAAGATATCACGATCCATAATTTGATGATTTCTCCGAAATAAAAATTAAAAAAAGTAAAAAAGTTTAGTGAAATAAAATACGTTTATATGCTTCGTTAAACAGATCCGTTTTTTCCGGCATACCCGATTTGTTTGATTATCAGATTAATCACTTCTTCGATAGTCATTTCTGTAGTATTAATGCAAATCGCATCACCACTCTTTATGAGGGGAGAGTTATTTCTTGTTGTATCACGCTTATCGCGTATTTCCATATCCTTTATGACATCGGCGTAAGAAATTTCCTTATCAGAAGGCCTAAACTCTCCGTACCGTCTTCTGGCACGTTCTTCAATTTCGGCATCCAGAAAAAATTTCTTCTCTGCATGCGGGAATACAACCGTTCCCATATCCCTGCCTTCGGCTATTGTGTTTCCTTCCGATGCAAGTTTTCGTTGAAGTTTTACCATGCGTTGCCGAACGCCAGGCGTATTTGATATGTAATGAACATTATTCGTAACGGAGGGTAAACGGATTTCTTCCGTAACGTTCTCCCCATCCACGAATATCGATAAGCTTTTACCTTTACTCCGGAACTCAATAGTGGTTTGGTCCGTAAGCTGGCACAGTGCGGTTTCGTCTTTGAGGTCTACCCGCCGCTGCATTGCCTTCCATGTGAGAGCCCGGTACATAGCCCCTGTGTCGAGATATTTAAAACCCAACCGATTTGCCAGCATCCTGGCAACGGTACTCTTCCCGGAACCTGCAGGACCATCAATCGCTATTATCAAGCGGACCTCTCTTACTTATACCTTGACGGTGATAGCGTCCGACTTAAAGGTATGTAAGGCAAAAAAGTAAAATATACTAAATAAAGCGTTTTATTGCAAGCGTTTTTTTGCCTCAGCTTAATCCTCCCCGCTTTCTTATCCACCATTCCATAGAAACGATGGCTAGTATTATTATAAAAATGTAACCGTTATCCCATAAAGAGATTTGCCGTTTGCCTACGAGTTTTATAATAGCAGGATTCTCGATGGAAAACGTATCCCCAATATTTTTTACGGGAAGGTCGAAGTATTTTCCACCGGAAACCTCGGCTAGTTTGGCAAGGATATCCCGCCTGATAGAAGGGTCTTTAAATTCCTTGTTTTCTAAAGCTATATTAAAAACGGCATAATCCTGTCCAATGTCGTCATTTTCTTTCTTGGCCACCGCTTTAACGATATAGTAGCCTTCTGTGTCGTGTTTGATGGTAAATCTGTACTGACCATCACTTCCCGTTGTCCCTTTTGCAGAGAATATGTTTTTGCCGGAAAATTCGCTTGTGATATCTATGTCTAACTGCACGCCGTCCAGTGGCTGGTAATTCCCCCCCACCGCATCTATCTTAATTTGCACTTCTTCGGTTGGTAAAAACGTTTCTTTGTTTATTGTGATATGAATAGGATTCAGTGTCGGATCTTTAATGAGCCATTTTATAGAATTTTGCCAAAATTTTATATAAGGCCTGTTGCTTCCGCCTTTCCCAACGGACAGGAAATTCCATCGCCATAAAGAATCGGTCGTAATAGCCATACATCTCCCTTGTCCTGCGTCGCGAACAGAAACAAGCGGCGGATTCCCGTTTATCGGATAGATTGCCAGAGGTATGGCGTCGGGCTTCATCTCGGCAGCGACATTACATCCGTCCAGTTCCGGGAGGTCTTTCCAGATAGCGATGTTTCTGTTTGGGTTGTCATCAAAGGCGGTCACCGGATGCTTCAGTCCGTCATTGGTCAGGACTGCTTTTGCCCGGGTTGTATCGATGGTGTCTTTCGTTGTGTTGAGATTTACGGGGAGAATTTCATCAATCGGAGTGCCGTCATATCCGCCTTGTGAAAACGAAATATCACCGCCAATCATGAGAAAGCCGCCACCTTGTTCTGTCACAAATTCCTGGAGATTATTCAGATAATGTGAAAATCTGAGGAAAGCCGTGTCGTAGGGACGATAGTCAAAGTTCTGAAAGATAACCAAATCAAAACTGTTCAGTGCCTGAGTGAATAATTCGTCTACAGGAAAAGGGATGAGGCTGAGTTCATCATTCCTTGCATCTGAGACATCAGTTGGTGTTCGCAGAATAAAGAAGGATATGAGATCGATATTGGGGTCACTTTTTAAGACCTGTCTCAGAAAGCGTTCATCCCATGACGGACGTCCGCAGACATGCATAATCCGGATTTTGTCACGCACCACTTTTACGAGAAAACTGACCTGATTGTTTTCTGTAATTGCTTCGTGAGGTTGCACAGGGAGAGAGATAGTATAGAGGAATGTCCCTGTTGTATGAGGTGTAAATGAAAGGTCTATATGAAGTTCCCTCTCGTTCCCTGTATCTATGACCTTCGAAGAGATAATGTCGTTGCCTTGTTTTAGCGTAATCGGGAGCTTAAGGTCTTTATATCCCAGTATCTTTATGACGACATCTGATTTCCATGGACTTCTTACAAAGGTGAAACTGTCGTAAGAGACTTTACTAATAGCAACATCCCTGACCTCCATATTGCCGGCTGGTGAAAATGCAAAGAACGGGGCTGAGAGATCCTTCGCAAGGCTTGAAATGACTTCGTGTTTGTCTATGCCTGAAGGAAGTTCGGTCGTGTCCGCGCCGTCAGAGAAAACTAAGTATCCCTTGACGGATTTGCCCTCATAGCGTTTCTTGAGGAGCCTGAGTATCCGGGCGATGTCAGTATTTGTCCCATCGGAGACAATGCCCTTTTCGATATCACTATAAGAAATCTCTTTGATAATATCGGAAAAGGATAAGTAATCGACATCAAAATTATTTTGCAGTTCTTCTATAAAAGATACGTTGTTGGTGAAGAAATTATTGACAAGCTGGGATCGGGAGATACCAGTATCCCCCCCCTTCAAAGTCATGCTCTTTGAATTGTCCAGGAGATACACGACCTTGTTCTTTAATTTAAGAACATCCTGCTGTTCCATGTGCGGCTGAAGAAGAAGAAGAACTATAAGCGTCGTAGCCAAAAAACGGAGTGTGAAAAGGAGCAATCGTTTGCCAGGGGGCGAGATAGTTTTGACGCCGCGCCAGGAAAAGTAAACTGCTGTGATCGCCAGAAACAGGACAAGTACCCGCAACCAAAGGTTTTCAATGCCGACAAAAGTAAGGTGCCATTGTGTGATATTTTCCATATCTTTTATTGTGTGATTACTATGGTTTTATTCCTTAAAAATCTGAAATTCTTCATTTTACGTCTGCGCAGGTAAATAAAAACCACGCATTGAAAAAAAACGCATGCAGTCCTGTTTCTGTGGCACCCTGTAAATCAAAAATACCTTTCTGCGGCTTCTGCTCGTGTTTATTTAGTTTTTGTTTTTGCCCTTCCACGGAATTTGGCCTTCTTTTCAAGTGCAGCCAACCGCCTTAAGGTATTTGCCTCGCTTTGTATATCCACATATTTCTTGAGCAAATTAGACCACGAGATATAGGTAAAGCCGTTTGGGTTCATGTGCGCCAAACCCTTTCGGACCAGAAAGGCGTCGTTCTCCCACATGTATAAGAAATCCTTTTCAATCTTGCTCGGATTACCGTTCTTTGCCCAAAATTCTCCGTAGAAACCTCCCAACAGTTCCGGATACTTTTCTGTCACAGGGGCAGGCGCCTTGGGCCTGTTTTCAGGCATAGGATAGAGTATTCCCTCTTCATGAAGGGATTTTATTGTCGCATAGGCGTCACTCACGTATTGGAAAATCGAATCTGAGGCCTTATCCATAGAGTCCAGATAATCCCGTGAAAACCTTGGAGAATGGCATTTTATACAAACCTCAATCCATGCCTCTCGCCTTGACATGAGTTCCTTGCTGTTCTTGATATAATCTGTTGGTTTGATTCCTTTAAAGACATTGTCATAGAATAACACATCACCCTCGCCCATAATGGCCTTCCTGACCATATTGTGGGAATACTGCCCTTTATAATACATATGGCAGGATTGACAGGTAGGGGAAATGTAATTGGCGTCCTTGAGTTGTTTGTTCCAATCCCAGGTATGTCCCTCAATAAAGTAAATGGAGCCGTGTTTGGAATCCCTGTAATATTCAATGTCGGGATGGTCAGGTCCGTTATGACAGGTTTGGCATGCCTCCGGCCTCCTGGATTCAGAAGCCTTGAAGGCATGACGGGTGTGACAACTATCACACTTGTGCTGGATGTTGTGGCACATATCACAACCCTGAACGATATTCTTGTCTACCGCTGCCCATACATCCACGTCCAGATTAGCATCGTAAGCTTTTGCATGGCTTTCTCTGCCTGGTTTCCAATCGGGAATACCGTATTGTTTTTCCGATTCGAATTCTTCAAACTCTTGCTTATGGCATTCACCGCAAAGGGCAGGATTGGGCATTACTAAATCTTTTTCGTGGTCCAGCTTTTCTGCTCCAACTTTGCCATGACAATCAATACAACCCACCTTTGTGAGCTTTTTCCCCAGGTTTTTTTCTATATCGGCTAATTTTTCTTTCTGATAATCCTGAAGCTTGTCAAGATTTGCATGACTGCTTTCTGCCCATGCCTTCACTAACCCGGGATTTAATGCCTTATGGCAAAGGGTGCATTCGTCGGCGTTGAAGACACCCTT
>JAUQXU010000391.1 GCA_030837935.1 Candidatus Brocadia sp. | reverse complement strand
TCAGAAGGAATCAATAACAAGATAAAACGGCTAAAGCGTATGGCATACGGTTATCGGGACGTTAAATACTTCTTACTCAAGATTCATCAGCATTGCGGGCTTCTTGACCCTAAGCTTTCAACTTAAATACGAAAGACACTTTTTTAAGAATACAATACAACAGGAACATCCTTTATGAAATACTGGCTAGAACGAGGAAAACTAAAAATTGCAGCACCTGCAAAGATTAACCTTTTCCTCGAAATTTTAGGTAAGCGACCAGACGGTTATCACGAGATTGAAACGGTCATGCAGGGAATCAGCCTCTATGATTATATCTATATGGAAGATTATGACAAAGACATCGGATTTACTTGCTCAAATCCCAAACTTTCTGTTGGTGAGGATAATCTTGTTTTAAAAGCAGTCCGTATCTTTCAGAAAGAATCCGGGATTTCCAGGGGGGTAAAAATACATCTGGAGAAAGGAATACCCGTTGGGGCAGGTCTTGGCGGTGGAAGTAGCGATGCTGTGGCCACTTTGTTTGGATTAAATAAGCTATGGCAGGTTGGATACGATGAAAAAAAATTAGTATCACTGGCTGAAAAATTAGGTTCTGACACCCCATTTTTTGTTTTCGGAAACACAGCGATATGTAAGGGAAGGGGGGAGTTGGTTACTCCATATGCTTTGCATATACCGTATAATTATATAATAATTTATCCAAGATTCGAGGTTAGCACCGCAACCGTGTACAAAAATTTCAAAATTGTCTTGACAAAAAATTTAAAAGATGTTAGCTTTCTCCTGCAAGCGTTGGCGTCAGGAAATCCGGAAAGATTGGGGACTAGTTTATATAATCGATTGGAAGAAGTTGTATTTAGTCTCTATCCGAACATCGAGAAAATAAAAAAAACGTTGGCAAGATTTAATTTTTGCGGCACACTTTTATCCGGAAGCGGATCAGCTTTATATGGTTTATGTAAGGGGGAAACAGATTCAAAGGAAATTGAACGACAAATAAAGATGCTTGATGTTGGCGATGTGTTTGTGGTAACCAGCGATGTCAATGGCAATGCTAAGTGAACAGAAAGGGAGAGGAAACTGTGAATATTACTGAGGTCAGGGTAAAGTTAACAGATGCTAAAAAGAATAGATTGCAGGCTTTTTGTAGCATTACGATAGATGATGACTTTGTCGTAAGGGATCTAAAGGTTATCGAAGGACACAAAGGGGCATTTGTGGCGATGCCCAGCAGAAAGCTCACGGATAGATGCCCAAAATGTGGCGGCAAAAACCACCTGATGGCGCAATACTGTAATGATTGTGGCACTAAATTGAATGAGAAACGAGCATCGAGGGGTGCAGGCAGATTAAAATTACACGCAGATACAGCCCATCCAATAAATTCAAGTTGCAGAGAACTGATACAGGAAAAGGTACTCACCGCTTACAAAGAAGAGGTCGAGAACTCTAAAAAACCCGGTTATAAGCCTCCAAAGTATGAGGATATGGATGACGTTGATTTTGATGATATAGGCGAGGACTTAGAATCGGAAAAAACCGAGTAGGTAAAATAGAATGTTTCGCAGATAAATTAGTTCTCTCTTTTTTCATGCCAGATTTTCGATTTAAACAAGGCCTTTCCTTAGTTTATCAGAATTTGAGTCCATTCCCGGTAAAACATACCATAGAAGGTGCTGTTCCGCGGGTATTGTTGTCACTACAATAATGGTTTCAATGTCTCTGTATATTCGTTGATATATTGATAAATATTTTCACAACGCGACAAGTGCATGATTAAAACAGGCTCACAAATTTTAGCAGATGCATTAATAAGGGAAGGGGTCGAATACGTCTTCGGCATTCCAGGTGGTGCCGTTTTGCCATTGTTTGATGTATTATTCGAGTCTCCTGTAAAGTTTGTCCTGACCAGACATGAACAGGGCGCAGGTCATGCAGCAGATGGATATGCACGGGCTACAGGTAAGGTGGGCGTTTGCCTTGCCACATCAGGCCCTGGCGCTACTAACCTGGTTACTGCAATTGCAACGGCCTACATGGATTCTATACCTATGGTAGCAATAACCGGACAGGTCAAAACATTTCTCATCGGAAATGATGCCTTTCAGGAAGCTGATACTATTGGTATTACGCGTCCTATAACAAAACACAGCTATCTTGTGAAGAATGTTAAAGATCTTGCAAGGGTTGTAAAAGAGGCATTTTATATTGCAAATACCGGAAGACGCGGTCCTGTACTGATTGACTTGCCTGTGGATGTCACTATGGATAGGTGTGAAGAAATAATACCAGCTGAAGTTGATTTGCCAGGATATAGGCCCAGGTATGAGGGCAATATCCGTCAAATCAATATTGCCGCCGAAGTTATTAATAGCGCTAAGCAACCTGTTGTTTATACAGGCGGAGGCATTATTGCCTCCGAATGCTCAAGAGAATTACTTGAGCTTGCAGAAAAGGGAAATCTTCCGGTAACTACAACACTTATGGGTCTCGGTGGCTTTCCTGAGGACCACCCTGCATCTTTGGGGATGTTGGGGATGCATGGCACTGCTTATGCAAATTTTGCAGTAACTGAATCTGATGTGTTGCTGGCAATTGGAGCAAGGTTTGATGATCGTATTACAGGAAAGATCGATGAATTTGCCCCTCGCGCGAAGATTATTCATATAGACATTGACCCGGCATCCATCAGCAAGAGTATCAAAGTTGATATCCCAATTGTGGGGGATGCAAAAAACATCTTACAAGAACTCATAAAACACATCCGTTTTGTTGAGAGAAAAGAATGGCTTGATAAAATTAATTCCTGGAAAGGAAAAAATCCGTTATCGTATAACAATACCGGAAGCGTTATTAAACCTCAGTATGTGATTGAGCAAATTTGTGATATAGCAAAGGGAAACGCAATTATCACAACCGAGGTAGGACAAAATCAGATGTGGGCCGCCCAATTTTTTACCTATACAAAACCACGTACATTTCTATCTTCGGGTGGACTGGGCACGATGGGTTACGGTTTCCCGGCGGCAATTGGGGCACAATTAGGGTGTCCGGATAAAATTGTAGTGGATATTGCCGGCGATGGCAGTATCCAAATGAACATCCAGGAAATGAGCACCGCTGTTCGTTTGAATATTCCTGTGAAAATAGCCATACTGAATAACGGTTATCTGGGAATGGTGAGGCAGTGGCAGGAACTATTTTATAGCAAGCGGTATTCTAGTGTGTTTTTGAATGGTAATCCAGATTTCGTCAAGTTAGCAGAGGCATATGGTGCGAATGGCTTTTTAGTCGAAAAAAAGGAAGAAGTACGGCCAACGATAGAAAAGGCGTTTTCTATTAAAGGTCCCGTTATTATGGATTTTAGGATTGACCCAAACGAAAACGTCTTTCCGATGGTGCCTGCCGGACAGGCGATTCACAGAATGATGATTGGAACAATGGCATAGCGGAACTAATTTCGTGTTTTTTATGTTAAAAACACCAGATGTACTCCCTCAAAAAAAGGCACATCCATAAAATCACAGATGAGTTAACCCAGGGATCATGTAAACTTATAAGGCACAACTAAATAGTCAATGCCCAAAGAAAGCGGTGAATACCGGGAGTTTTGCAAATCCAAAAAAACAGGAATAGTGAAGTCCTGGGTGATGGAAGGGTTGGAAATAAATTCTCAAGAAGTTTTTGATTGAAGTATCGTTATAGAAAAATTTTTTCAATAATAATTTTTTTTGGAAAATCACATGGAATTACTTTTAGGAGCGGCAATTACACTCGTTATATTAGGCATGGTCTTTGGGATAGGTCTGGCCATCGCTTCAGATAAATTTGCAGTTAAAGTCGACCCCCGCATTGATAGTATTAATGAAGTGCTTCCGGGGGCAAATTGTGGCGCATGCGGTCAACCTGGCTGCAGCGGTTTTGCTCAGGCTGTAGTGGAAGGTAAGGCACCGGTAACTGGTTGCACGGTAGGACAGTCTGCAGTGGCAGAGCTTGTAGCAAACATAATGGGTATCACGTTTGAAAACAGGGAGCGGACGGTTGCCGTTGTAATGTGTCATGCGAAGGGAGTTAAAAATAAATTTGTCTATAATGGTGTGAAAGACTGCCGTGCAGCACATATTGTTAGTGGCGGTTTTCTCGGCTGTGATTACGGATGCTTAGGCTTAGGTACCTGCGTGGAGGCATGTAAATTCGAAGCTATGTATATGGGAGAAGATGGCCTTCCAAAGGTAATTGAAGAACGGTGCACGGCATGTGGAAAGTGCGCGGCTGTATGTCCAAGAAAACTTATCAGTATCGTGCCGGTATCAAAGATGGTTCACGTGCGTTGTAAATCTCTCGATAAGGGGGCTGTGGCAAAAAAGATTTGTCAGGATTCTTGCATTGCCTGTAAGCAGTGCGAGAAGATATGTCCATACGATGCCATCCACGTGCAAAACAACCTTGCAGTAATTGATTATAATAAGTGTACGTCCTGTGGAAAATGTGTAGAAGTTTGTCCCAATCATACTATAATCAATTTTGCCAGAGAACGGAGTCTTGCCAAGCATCCCTTGACTGTATAAATGCATCAGGACCGTTTTTATATACCGTTTACCCCCGCAACTCATGAAATTTGGATTGATGGTAAAGAGGCACATCACATCTTACATGTCAAACGGGCGAAACTGGGAAGCACAATTACCCTTTTTAATGGAAAAGGATTTGAATATCCTGCACATGTCACTGAAATCGCGCATGATAAGGTAAAAGTGCTTATTGAGCAATTCAAGGCTGTCGATAGAGAGCCGGATATAAGCATAGACCTCGCATTTTCCGTACCCAAAGGAAAGCTCGTTAGTTTTTTAATTCAAAAATGCGCAGAGTTAGGCATAAAGAAGCTGATCCCCCTCTACTGTAAACGAAGTGTTGTCGATATTCGCGATAAATCTGATGAAAAGATTGAACGATGGGACAAGATCGCAATCGAGGCGTCTAAACAGTGCAAGCGAAACTTTGTCACCACGATAGAACATGTAATATCATTAGACGACGTAATAAAAACTGTTTGTAACTATGACCTTTCACTCATCGCATGCACAGAATCTCATACAAAGACATTAAAAAGTGTGTTGTGTGAGCATCCGTCAGTTAAAAAGTTCCTTTGCCTCATAGGGCCAGAAGGTGGTTTTACCCCTAGTGAAATTGAGATGGCAGAGAAAGCAGGTTGCGTGCCCATCACCATAGGTCATTCTACATTGAGGATTGAGACCGCGGCTATTGCAATTTCCTCTATGCTGCTTTATGCTTACTCTGATGAGAAATGACCACGTATACTATGGAGCATTTGAGGCAAAGGGATGCTGAAAAACCCCTTCCTGACTATAAAATCACGCAACATACCTCATCAATTACACTCCGTCTTTCCTTTGCTGATGTTCATCGTCGCCATAAACTTATACTGGTTATTTTTCGATGGTAAAGAACAATATCCTATACACCTATGAATGAGCCAAAATCCCTCTTCCTGACCAATAATTCCCTTGGTATAGCCACAGACCTTTATCAACTTACTATGGCGGCGGGTTATTTTGAACAGAAGATGCAGGACATTGCAACTTTTGAGTTATCAATTCGTCATTTGCCAAAGAATCGTTCTTATCTCGTGACTGCAGGACTGGAACAGGCACTGCACTATCTTACCCACATTACATTTTCACCGGAAGCTATTGAATTTCTCCGGCAATTGCCTATCTTTAGCCAGATAAGTCAGAAATTCTTTGAATATTTAAGGAATTTTGCTTTTAGTGGCAGCGTTTACGCTATGCCAGAAGGAACGATTGCCTTTGCTGACGAACCGCTACTTCAGGTCACAGCTCCTATCATTGAGACACAGATTATAGAAACTTATCTTCTTTCAACAATTAACTTCCAGACCTCAATAGCAACAAAGGCGTCGAGGGTCGTCTATGCTGCTCAGGGACGCGAAGTAATTGATTTTGGAACACGTCGTGCTCATGGTCCCCAGGCAGGTGTCCTTGCTGCAAGGTCGTCTTTTATCGGCGGTTGCAAGGGTACCTCTAATGTATTCACAGCCTATGAACTCGGCATACCTGCGTTAGGTACCATTGCCCATTCATGGGTCATGGCGTTTGAAAATGAACAAGACTCTTTTTGTAAATTTCACAACATATTTCCCGATAATACTATCCTGCTCATCGACACCTATGATACCTTAGCCGGGGCAAGGCATGCAGCCATGATTGGCAAGAAACTGAAGGGCGTCCGTATTGATAGCGGAAATTTAAGTGAACTTAGCAGAGAAGTGCGAAAAATCTTAGATACCGAAGGATTGCATCATGTCAAGATCATCGCTAGTGGCGATTTGAATGAATACCGTATCAATGATTTGTTAACAAATGGTGCGCTCATTGACTCCTTTGGCGTGGGTACCGAGATGGTGACATCCAAAGACGCGCCGGCGCTGGGTGGCGTCTATAAGTTAGTTGAACAGGAACATAACGGGAAAATTATCCCGAGGATGAAATTCAGCGAAGACAAACTGACATACCCATGCAAGAAACAGGTATATCGCATCATTGATGAAACGGGCAATTTTGCGAAGGATGTGATCGGGCTTGAAGGTGAAGAATTGGGGGGAATACCCATTTTAATACCGGTTATAAAAGATGGAAAGATATGTTACAACCTGCCAGCGATCCATGAAATCCAATACACCACATCAAAAAACCTTGCACACCTGCCAGAACCCTTCAAACGTTTACGTGATGCCGAAACGTATCCAGTAACTAAAAGCCAGGTACTAGAGGCAAAGAGACACGAGGCAGAAAAGACACTGCGTGACATCAATATAACATAGCACTGCCGTGGCCAAAAGATACAGGGGGGATGTAAAAAAGTTTATAGAGACGTGAAATATCCAAAAAGCATAACACAAACCACTCCAGCGGACGGCAAAAATTCTAAAGATGCAAGAAAAACATGCCCACAATCATTTAAGAAAGCCCCTTCAAATTCTCTTCGTAATGATCTTGTTACGGGTTTCCACTTTTACCACAATCCTCTACACACAGGCAATTCCATATCACAAAACTTAGCAATAATGCAAGTTTTGCTTGAAATTGATTTCTAAATTTGTTATTTTATGCCCACATTATTTACGTAACCTGATAGTAATTGTCTACTTAATATGCCAATAATAGTGATACTGTGAGTGTTGGGTGGAGGATTGTTTACGTATGAGAAAGTTTTTATTGAGCTTTTTTGAACGACTGGAAACGAGTATCTATAAATTCAATGGGAACGGAAACGGGAACGGAAATGGTAAACACCCTGTTCCTGAATTATCCGAACATGAATTACAGTTTGAAAGCACACCGGTAAGCGCAAGCCTCCCTACTCTATCGCCTACGAAAAATCCGATGGACGTTGCCATACAAAGGACAAGAAACTATCTTCTCAGGAATCAAAACCGGTCTGATGGGCATTGGGTAGGCATATTAGAGGCGGATACGACCATAACATCGGACTATATTATGGTGATGCATTTTCTCGGAAATATAGATTCCGAAAAACAGCGGATGGCTGCGAATCTGATCCGTGAACATCAACTTTCTGACGGTGGATGGAATATTTATTATGGAGGATCAAGCGAAATCAGCGCTTCAGTAAAGGCCTATTTCGCTTTAAAATTGGCGGGATATTCTGCAGACGAGCCCTTTATGCAGAAGGCAAGAAAATGCATCCTCGACATGGGTGGCATCATGAAGGCCAACTGTTTTACGAAGATTTACCTTGCCATGTTCGGGCAGGTTGATTGGCAGGCTGTGCCAGCCGTCCCGGCTGAAATGATCCTGTTCCCGCCAGGTTTTTATTTTAGCATTTATGAGATGTCGTATTGGTCAAGATGTATCGTAGTGCCCCTGTCCATCGCTATAGCAAAAAAGCCTCATATTTCAGTAGGCGATAACTTGCTTAAAGAACTCTACCTGGTGCCGCGTGATAAGGTGGTTTACCGCATCAAGCGTGACCAGGGGGGATTGTGTTGGCATAATTTCTTTATCGATGCCGATAGCATTTTCAGACGATATGAGCAGCAACCCATTAAATTTGTCAGGAAAATTGCCCTCCGCAAGGCAGAAAAATGGATGTTGGACCATATAGAGAAATCCGGTGGTTTAGGGGCTATATGGCCGGGAATTGTCAATTCGATCTTTGCCATGAAATGTCTTGGCTATCAGGATGATCATCCTGCATTAGTTAACCAGCTGAGAGAAATAGAAAATCTGATTATTTATGATGGTGATAAGCTTTATTTGCAGCCTTGCGTATCACCTGTCTGGGATACTTCATGGGCTATTATTGCGCTTCACGAATCCGGAATGCCCGGCGCTGATCCGTCATTACAAAAGGCTGGACAGTGGCTACTCAGCAAGGAAGTCAGACATTATGGTGATTGGGCTTTGAAGTGCAAAGTAGATGAACCGAGTGGCTGGTACTTCCAATACGCAAACGAGTTCTATCCTGATACGGATGATAGCGCCGCTGTGCTTATGGCGCTGCAACGGGTATCGTTACCTGAACGTATGCACAAGGAGAAGGCGGTTTTGCGTGGATTACAGTGGCTTCTTGCCATGCAGTGTGATGATGGCGGATGGGGGGCTTTTGACCGGAATAACAATAAGACAATTTTAAATCATATACCCTTTGCAGATTTTAATGCATTGCTGGACCCAAGCACGAGCGATGTTACTGGCCGATGCCTGGATTTTTTAGGACGTATAGGGTTCAGCAAGTCATCTCACCATATCCAAAGGGCAATAGACTATCTCCAGAAAGAACAGGAAAAAGATGGATCGTGGTTTGGGCGTTGGGGCGCAAATTACATTTATGGTACATGGTCTGTGCTTTCCGGACTTTCAGCAGCCGGAGAGGATATGAACAAACCACATATCAAAAGGGCTGTTGAGTGGTTGAAGAGTGTCCAGAATTCTGACGGGGGGTG
>JAUQXU010000390.1 GCA_030837935.1 Candidatus Brocadia sp. | reverse complement strand
CCATTTGCCTATTATCATCGCCGCAAGAGCTATATAACCCCTGCCTGCAGTCATTCCGTCTGTATAACTATGCTGGTTAAACGCCAGCCAAGCGCCGCCAAGCCCCCCAAGCAATCCGCTGATCAAAACCCCTGCGTAACGCATTCTGTTCACGCTAATGCCTAAGGAATCTGCTGCTTCTGGATTCTCGCCAACTGCTCTTAATCTCAATCCAAACCTTGTTTTGTAAATGGAATAATATGATACTCCCAGCACGATCAAACAGATCAGAAGGAAAGGATTGAAAGGCAGGTTGAGTGATTCAAGTCCGATGATACGGGCGGAATTGCTCGAACTGTTGAATACAATTTTGCACAGGAATTTAGTCAAACCCAAAGCAAGAATATTAAGCGCAATGCCTGATACTATTTGATTTGACTTCAATGTAATTGTTATGTAGGCATGAATGAGCGCCGTTAGTAATCCGGCAGCCATTCCAAACAAAAGTCCGGTGTATATGTTACCTGAAATGTGTGTACCAAGCGTGGTAAAAAAAGCGCCCATTAGGAGTATCCCTTCAAGTGCAATATTAACCACACCGCCTTTTTCAGAATAAACACCCCCAATAGAAGGCAGCAGGTAAGGAATCGTTATCCTCAACGTCTGGAAAGTGAATGCTATTATGAATATTTCATCCAATTGCAGGGGAATGTTTAATTCTGAAATTCTTTTTATCAAACAAATAAGAAAGTGAAATTACAAGCAATATTATGAGTCCCTGAAGTATTGTAACAATTTCTTTAGGTACCATCGTATTGATAGTCAATCCGCCATATTCAAGTATTCCGAAAAATACTGCTACTGCTATTACAGCAAACGGGTTATTTCTTGCGATCAGTGCGACTGCAATTCCAACATATCCCGCATTTTCAGAAAAACCTATCTCGAAGTAATGTTTGTACCCGTTCACAAAGTTCATTCCGCCAAGTCCTGCAAATCCTCCTGCAAGCGCCATCCCTGTCACTGTCAGCCTGCTGATATTCATCTTAGCGTATCGTGCCGCGTTTCTGTTGAATCCAAGTGTACTAATTTCATAACCAAGAGGAGTTATCTTGATAAGGTAAAACATAAATATGCAGGCTGCCAGCGCGATAAGGAAACTTATGTTGAAAGGAGAACCTTTAAATATTCCCGTGATAATATCAAATCTGGCAAGAACTGCATTGGAAGAGATCCCGGGAGTGTGAATAGTTGCGGGGACAAGATATACATTATTTACCAAGTAACTTACAAGTGCCAGCGCGATGAAATTCAGCATAATTGTGTTGATAACCTCATGAGAGCCGAACTTTGCCTTGAGCGCTCCTGCAATTGAAGCCCAAAATGCACCGGCAGCAAAAGCTGCAAGAATACTCAGTGGGATCAAGAAATACCAGGGCAGTGAGACAAATGTAAATCCCGCCCACGCCGAAGCAAATGCTCCGATATTAAGCTGACCCTCTGCCCCAATGTTGAAAAGCCCGGCTTTGAATGCAATTGCGACTGAGAGTCCCGTAAAAATAAGGGGAGTAGCCTTGAACAGTACCTGACCAATACCATAACTATTGCCAAGCGTTTCAGAAAAAAGCAAATAATATACATCAAAGGGATTGTGACCAATTGCCAGAATAAAAACTGCACCTATCAACATCGCTACGATAATTGAAAGAAGCGGTCCGGCTGATAAGTTAAGATATTTGTTCCAATGTGGCATTCAGTATTTTATGATTACAGATTGTCAAACTTTCATTGTACTTAGTTCAAAGTTCATTGTTCATGGTTTTCATTCCCGTCATATACATCCCTAATTCTTTTTCATTTGTTTCATTAGTTTCAAAAAGTCCTGTTATTTTCCCGTTATAAATTACCGCAATTCGGTTTGAAAGTTTAAGGAGTTCGTTCAGATCAGATGAGACAAGCAGT
>JAUQXU010000389.1 GCA_030837935.1 Candidatus Brocadia sp. | reverse complement strand
GAAAATAATATTATTCAGGCACTACATTGAACGTTCCAAAATTTAATATCTAACCATATCAAGGAGTTACGACTTTTTGTTGCCAGATTTTTACCCATTTTTCACCTTTTTTATGACGAATTTGTTGAAGTTGGGATAAGGTGTCGCAAGACTAAATAAGTTCTTTAGTACAGGGGATGCATTATCTCATCGATATTGAAAAGTCGATGTATAATGCATCCCGCTTGATAAATGAAAAGGTATGAAATGTCGATCTATTTTAATCATGGCGTTGATTTTGCTAATTGAAAGTTACTAGCACTGCGAGATTATTTCTGGCGGTCTCCCTCGTAAAGACATTTGCATATAAATGTATTTATTGCGTTTTCTATAAGACGGTAGGTTTTGTTGAGGAACGAAGCCCCAACATTTCTGCTCAACTTGCAGGGTTATTAGGTAATGAGAACGTGTTTTTAGGAAATTATATATGAATTTATTCGAGATAGCTCCTATTTCATTCTTAACAGGTATCTTAATCATTGCAGTAGTAACTGACATCCGATCTCATAAGATACCCAACTGGTTAACCTTTCCTTCCATGCTTGTAGGGATTGGTTACCATACCTACACAAATGGTTATCATGGTCTTCTTTTCAGTATGTCGGGCATGTTTCTGGGCATTGCCCTCTTCATCCCCTTTTACCTTGCATCAGGCATGGGGGCGGGTGATGTGAAGCTTTTGGGTAGTGTCGGTTCTGTCCTGGGCGTAAAAGGGGTCTTTATAGCCTGCCTGGGCACGGCGATAATTGGCGGCGTCTATGCAATTATCCTTCTCGCCATTCACGGGTATCTCAGGGAAACGATGAAACGATACTGGTCGATGCTTGCCACCTTTATGATAACCAGAAAATTTATGTATATCCCCCCGGAAGGCTCAAAAAAAATGCCCGTTCTGTGTTATGGTGTGGCTATTGCAGTCGGCACGGTACTCTCAATCTTCATGAAGCAGAATTTCCTGGCTAAATATAGCGTATTATTATGAGGGGGAGGCTTTAATCTCCCCTCTAAAAAGAGGGAGCGGGGTGTGTTTTAAGATGAAAGAATTTTGTCCTATGCATTATGACCCTTTCGCGGGTTCAAGTTTGTAGCTTGATAGTATTTGAAATCCTTATTTATGGCATAGTATCTTATAAATAGGTGGTTCAGGGTGGCAGTCCTGAGTCCCTAGAGGGGAATACAACCCCCTTGCCCCCTTTTCTAAGGGGGAATTTTCAAAGTCCCCCTTAGAAAAGGGGGATGAGGGGGAGGGGGTTGTAAATAAATGAGGGTTTAAGTGGTTGGTGACAAAAGGGGATTTAGGGGTTGTTATACACATGTACGTGAACCGTTACGAATGCAAAACAAACAAAAAAGTCCTTGATAAAAAAGCGCAGTAATTGAGACTCTGTATTTTTGGAATTTTAAAGGAGTTCTTCGATGGTAAAGATAAAACCCGCATTTATATTGGTGTTTGGCATAGCAATCGTCATTGCCTTATCCGCTGCTCTCTTAAGCTACAATCACTTACAAAAAAAGAGCAAACTTAGGGCAAAAACTACTACGACTCAACCAGTAGCGGTAGCAGCCTTTGATTTATCCTGGGGGACACCCATTAAGAAAAATATGATAAAAATGGTCCCATTTCTCAAGGAGACGATCCCCCCGGGCTCTTTTTCCGATCCCTCTGTATTAGCAGGGAGGACTCTGATTTATCCGGTAAAGGCACATGAACCCATTTTTGAATCGAAACTGGCGCCAACTTCGGTGAAGGATGGGGGTGTGGCTGCGATTATTACTCCACAAAAGCGGGCAATGTCTGTTAAGGTTGATAACGTCATAGGGATATCGGGGTTTATTCACCCGGGCAACCGGGTAGATGTCCTGGCAACAATGGAAGACAGAGACAATAAGTCTCCTACGGTAACCAGGACGGTCCTGGAAAATATCCTGGTGCTTGCGGCAGGCCCTGAGGTGGAAAAGGAGGGAAAAAAAGGAAAACCTACCGGGGTAGATGTGGTTACCCTGGAGGTTACCCCTGAAGAAGGAGAAAAACTTGCCCTGGCAACCACGAAGGGTAAGATACAACTGGCATTGAGAAATTTTGTAGATAACGATGACGTCCATACGAAGGGCGCTACCATAGCCAATTTATTTCGTACGTCGGTGAGCGTCCCGAAAAGGAACTCGTCCTCGGTGACACTGATCCAGGGAAACTCCGTGCGTGAAGTGGCGTTTTGAGGTACAGCAATTTCAGATACCCCCCATAATCCCCCCCGTAAACTTGGGGAGACAGGGGGGGGGTGGTCAGATACAGGTTGTCAAATGCCTAATTAAATGCTAAGGAATTTATAAAGTAAGAAATTGCTTCGCTATGATTGCAATGACAGGTAGTCAGGAAATGTCATTGCGAGGAGGAACGACGAAGCAATCTAATTAAGCGGGTTTCAGAGTGGAATGGACTGCGTCGTGATCGCTTGGTCGAACGACAAACCTTGTTTGTCCGTTTCCCTGTCCTTACAAAGGGGGTTATAACTAATTTCAACGTGAAGAAAAAACACAACCCCCTCGCCCCCTTTTCTAAGGGGGAATTTTTAAAGTCCCCCTTAATAAAGGGGGATTAGGGGGTTGTTAATAAGGGGGATTAAGAGGGTTTTTAGTAAATGGAGTTATAAGTAATGGTGGTTGTTTCCCCATTTAGTACGGGGATTACATGGAATCGATGAAAGGCGGGATTTGTTAATGAAGAGGGTGCTATAATGAATATCTTAAATAAGTCTATACGCACATGTCGTTGCGAGCGGAGCGAAGCAATCCAACCCTTAGAGAATGCTTCTGACCATCGCCCTCGCAATGACCACTTACCGTTGTTGTTCACGAGAGATAACAAAGGGACGACAGCAATAGAGTTCTCAATTCTTTTGCCCCCACTGATTATGATCATCTTTGGGATGATTGAATTTGGTTTGCTCATGTTCAATAAACAGGTAATTACGAATGCGAGCAGGGAGGGCGCACGTTGCGGGATTGTTCAACAAAGTCCAAATGTGAGCGTAGGCGCAATAGAGGCAGTGGTGAATGATTATTGCTTAAACCATCTTGTTACCTTTGGTGCTACAGGGCCGCCAACTACCACGGTTACACCGGGAGAGAAGTTTCCTGATCCTCTTACGGTTCGGGTGGAATATCATTATGATTTTCTGGTGTTGCCCAGTTTTGTCGGTAGTCTTGTAGGGGGAACAGATCTTGTAGCAGAAACGGTGATGAGAATGGAGTAGCATTTACAAGAACCACAAGAAACGCGGTTAGTCGCAACAAGACGTAAAATTACCATTAAGGAATTCCAATCTTGTATGATTCCCCTCTAGAAAGAGGGGATATTGGGGTGTGTAAATCGGCAGGAACACACCGCCCACCCCTCTTTTTAGAGGGAAGCTTAAAAGTGCTGCCAAAGAACTAATTGGTGGAAGACCTCCCCTTTATCGTTCGACTGAACGTTCGTCTGAGCTCACGCCGAAAACTCACGACGAAGCCCCTCCTTGCGAAGGAAGGGAATGGGGTGATTATAAATTTTAGTCTGAATGGTGAAATATGAAAAAAAAGGTTGAACTGGTTCATAAATTAAAGAGTGAAAGAGGCGTCGTTGCCATCATCGTTGCCATTTCATTGGTCATGTTTATCGGTTTCACTGCCCTTGCCGTGGATGTTGGATACCTCATGGTAACCAGAAACGAACTTCAGAACGTGGCAGATGCCGCAGCTCTTGCAGCCACACGGCAATTGGGTGTTATTTATGAAGACATGTCTTATGAGGAGCAGCAGGCATATACGTGTGATCCGTTACTCTTCACAGCAATTGCCAACGACGTTGCCCTGCAGAACCAGGCAGGTGGTATCAATATTACCATCAACGATGCAGATGTCGTTATTGGGAAATGGAATGGTGAGGACAAAGAGTTAGTACCCACGCTCAATCAGCCAGATGCAGTAAAGGTAACTGCCAGGAGGGACGGCAGTGCAAATGGTCCGATAACTACCTTTTTTGCAGGGGTATTGGGGATAAACACCACAGAAGTTACTGCCTTTGCCACAGCGGCCCTGACGGGTCAGAGCACATCAGGTCCCGGAGGACTTCCAATACCCGTAGGGATTTCAAAGGCATGGTTTCAGGAGGGGTTTTGTGATCAGCCGATAAAATTTTATCCAACCGGGACAATAGATGGCTGTGCGGGCTGGCATACGTATGATATGTCGCCGCCAAGTGCTAAACAACTAACGGATATTTTGACTAATTTAGAGAATGGAACATATCAGAGCCCGGATACGGAGGCAGGTGAAACACAATTTGAATTTACCGGTGGCACAGTAGCCGCTGCATTTGAAGAGATGAAATTGCTTTTTGACACCATGAAAGTATTAAATGACGGAGTAATAGATGCGGATAAAGATCCAAACACATGGACAACTTCCGTGGTAGTTTATGACTGGGATGACTGTTCAAATCCAAACAAGTCAATAGCAATCGTTGGGTATGCTACCGCTACTATTTACGAGGTTAGTGAAGCCCCTGAAAAAACGATATGGGCGGTTGTTAAGTGTGAGGATACAGAACCCGGCCGGGGCGGCGGTGGAAACTTTGGAACCATGGGCAGTATACCTGGCCTGGTAGAACCTTTTGAATAATTTATTTTGACTTAACTCGTATAGTATAGGAATTTTCACCTGAACATGAAGTCGTTTGTCTAAAAAATAAACATTTTCATGCTCCCTTGTGACCGTTAGGTCGTGGATGTTTCATTTTATTTAAGCGGGTTTTGGGGTGGTATGAAGCATGTAAGTCCCCCTTAAAAAAGGGGGCCAGGGGGGTTGTAAAATAGCCCAGAAAAAACACAACCCCCTGAACCCCCTTTGTTAAGGGGGACTTACATGGTGTAATTTGATTATATAGGAATTTTCATTTTATTTAAGCGGTTTTTCAGACTATCTGTGTGCATATCAATTTGCTGTTTTGAAAAATTAAGCCCTGTTAAGGGCATACTGTTTGTAGTAATGAATCGTTAAGATACGATTAGCTCTATAGGAGCGACCTGTATATGATCGATATGCAAACAGGTTGCTCCTGACGGAGCTCATAATTGATAAGTTTTTCAAAAAACTAAATTAATACCTGGGAGCTACAAGGAGTTATTTAAATATTTGTGGCAGACCTCCCCTTCATCCCCTCCTTGCGAAGGAGGGGAAAGATGGGTGGTTATAGCAATTTCAAAGCTGCGGTTGTAGAGCGACGAGCCACGTCGCTCTACAGATAAAAATTCGCCGAAGGCCTAATTTAATAAAATTTTGTGCTTAACGGGAAAGATGAAATTATGAAAGAAAATAATTCTATCACGGTGATATTGGATATTAAAAATCAAGACGTATGGGAAGAAATAAAAAATGCCATCTCATCTGTGGAAGGGTTCCATGTGTGTGATAAGGCATTACGCGTTCAAAATCCTGGGACGTACGACCTCCTGGTTATGGAAATAGGAGATGAGCCCCAAAAGGATATTCAATTTGCAAATACCCTGAAAACTTCGGGCATAGCCAGGGATATCTTCTTTACCTCATCAAATACGAATCCTGATATCCTGATAGAGGCATTGCGGTTAGGGGCAAAGGAGTTTTTCATACAGCCGCTCAAGAAAGAAGAGGTAAAAAAGGCCCTTTTAAAAATAAAAGGACAGAAAGAGGGTAAAAAGGGTGAAGGAGATTCGGTAAAAAAGGGAAAGATTATTAATGTGTTTGGAAGCAAGGGAGGGGTGGGAACAACGACCGTTGCAGTAAATCTGGCGATCAGTCTTCTTGAATTGGAGGGGTCCCCGTCAGTTGCCATTGTTGATCTGAAACCCGTTTTTGGTGAGGTCCCCGTCAATTTAAACATAGAACCTGCCTTTAGCTGGCTGGAAATTACCAAGAATATCTCCCGCCTGGACCCAACGTATTTGATGAGTATTCTTTACCGGCATTCTTCCGGGATTTACGTACTGCCGTCTCCTACGGAATTGACCGACCTTGCAATAAGCCCCCAGCCTTTAGCAACCCTCCTGAAGTTTATGCAGACGATGTTCGATTTTATCGTTATTGACAGCGGGCAATCACTCGATCAAATTTCCCAGGCGATTACGACGATATCGGATAAAATCTTTCTTGTCTGCGTGTTAAACCTCCCCTGCATCATCAATCTCAAAAAGCTTCTGGACACCTTGAAGAAACTGGGTTGTCCGGACGATGAACATATAGGGATTATTGCGAACCGGTTCCACCGGAACTCTGATATTTCTTTAAAAGAGGCAGAAGAGAGCCTGAAAAAGAAGATTTCATGGAGTATTCCGAATGCGTATAAGATATCCATGAGCGCCACAAATCAGGGAAAGCCCGTATGTACGATAGCCCAGGGGACTGAAATCGGGAAAAAATTTAAGGAATTAGCCCATACCTTTTCGCTGAATAATAATGGAAAGATGCATGGCGGAACTCTGAAGAAAACGGAGAAGGGTATCTTCCCCCTGTCTTCATTCTTTGGTCAGAGAAAGGTATAAAGGATGGGTAAAGCGGTTGTTACAAGGTAAAATAAAAATGATAACAACCCCCTTAATCCCCCTTTTTTAAGGGGGACA
>JAUQXU010000388.1 GCA_030837935.1 Candidatus Brocadia sp. | reverse complement strand
AGAAAAAGAAACCCTTGCATGGGCTGAAAAACGTAACAAAAAATGCAAAACGGTAAACTGGAAATTTACGAAAAATAATGCTCGAGAAAAACTTAAAAATAAATATCCTATGTCTTCTAATTAAATAGAAGACTGACTAGTCATAATAATTAATTGATTTTTACGCTTTTATGCGTCTATCTCTTAATCGGCATAATTTTCCTTCGCTTCTTTGATTTATTAGAATTAGCACAACTTATTGGAGGCAATCTTTTTGGAGGATGCACTTTCATGACATTATTAAGTATTTTTTTGTATTCTAACGATATATACAAATATTCCTGAATCTCGTTAACATCTGTAATTTTACCAGGCGCCATCCCATACCTTATCAATTTCCTCCTCGCTGACTTCGATAGTCCCAAATCGCTAAGACGACTTCCACGATTCTTTGATTCAAACTTATTTTCTGCATCTCTTAAAGTTGCATTATCTATATCCATTTATCATTCCTCCTATAAATATTCGAATAATTATAAAAGATAATAAACATTAGACCGGAGCGTTTCGTTAACCTAATCCGCTGCTGTTTGTAAAAGCAACCAACATACCAAGGACAAGGAAATGATAAATAATTTTATAATATGCGTGTGTGCCCTGTATTTACAGGGCATATCAGGCATATTGCAAATAACGAGCATTGTTTTGATTTTACGCGGAGAAGATTATTGTTATGGATTGATGACAGGGAAGAAAAGACGTTATAACAATGTTCGGTTAGAAAATGCTGTCTATTTTTCTCAATAGTATTTTTCGTGAACGCACTTTTTTGTCTTGCATAGCCTTTGCTTTTATATGTGATGGTTTCTGGGTAGGGAGGCGCAGTTTCTTTATAACATTCAGTTTTCTAAGCTTTTCCTGTAGCCGCTCGAATGCAAGCGCCTTATTGCGGAACTGCGAGCGAAATTCAGTGGCAATGACAGTCGTATTCGATGGCTCATGAATCAACCGAACACAGGATAACGTCTTGTTCCTGTGCTGGCCGCCAGGACCGTGACCCTTAAAGCATTCAATACGAGCTTCATTTTTTAGTTTCTTTAAATCAGTGTTATATTTTGCCATGTAAAATCATCCTCATTCCCGATTTATCACTCCCCGGTATTAACGATACGGCTTAAAGAGATTCATAGAGTTTAGAATTTGTGTACCTTTCTCAAACCTTTCGCTAACAGCCTTTTGATAGGTATCATCAATATTGTCAGATGCATTCTCATCCTTTGCACGGGTTAACTCCTCAGCCTGGAGTTCGATGGTATTCTCTGCCAACTCCGTATTGAGTTTTGGAAGGAGTTGCTCAATTTCAACATATTCCTGCTGCATCTCGTTTATTTTCTTCGTATAGAGCTTCTTTGTAACCTCCAACATACGTGGATTGTTGGCGAACTCCGCAGCCTTTTTGTTCATATCCACCTTCGTACGTTGTACCATTGTCTGGAGCGCTGTCTTTTTTCTCGTGAGTTCCTGTATTTCTTCTGTCTTTGCCTTCACTGACTCTTTCAAGTTTGGATAGGGGTCTGCCATTTCAATAGCGCTCCTGGCAAGATCAAGACCCTTCTCCTCCTTACGCATAATAGACTTCTTTAATTCAGCCGGCATCTCAGCCTCCTGCTGCGGCACGGCTTGAAATGCGGGGGCAGTCCCTTCTGAAAATGCCTTGCCAGCAATAACACCCTGTATCAGGAATACTGCGATAAATAACACGTTTAATATTTTTAACATGATATGATCTCCTTCTTAAAAGAATTAATAGTTATTACAAATAAATTAACTACCTCTTGTCCCCTGCTGGCGGGGGCGCAGGGGGTGGACTCTAC
>JAUQXU010000387.1 GCA_030837935.1 Candidatus Brocadia sp. | reverse complement strand
AGAAGATTTACGCCCTGGAACAGAGCACGTAAACTCGTATGATGAGAATAGCTTCAATGAACTGGGAGAATGCAATTGCATTGTGTTCTTGTCAGAGGGTTGGAGTCAATATGGTCGGCGTTTATGGTTTGATATCTATCTGAAAAACTTGCTGAGACCATTATTGGGCAGGAACACCGTGTGCCGGAATAAGCAGATTATGTTCCATCTCTTGGGCAAGAAGCATGCTCATAACAATATGTCTTAATAAAATGAATTAATATTTATTTTAGCTATGTTCACCATTTTGTCTATATTTGGTACCCGGCCTGAGGCCATTAAAATGGCACCGGTTATAAATGAATTAGGGAAACATTCTAACGCGATTCGTTCCCTTGTCTGTGTTACTGCTCAGCATCGTCAGATGCTGGATCAAGTGCTTGATTTATTTGACATAACTCCAGATTTTGATTTAGACCTTATGCAAGGGAATCAGTCTTTATCACAATTAACATCCAGAGTATTGACCTCACTGGATCCTGTGTTAAGTGAAGTAAAACCTGACTGGATATTAGTGCAGGGCGATACCACAACAACAATGGCTGCAAGCCTGGCAGCATTTTATCATGGAATACATGTGGGACATATCGAAGCCGGTCTCAGAACAAATAATAAACGTGCTCCTTTCCCGGAAGAAATTAATCGTCGTGTAACTTCCGTAATGGCTGATTTACATTTTGCACCTACTAACAGAGCCCGGCAGGCGCTGTTGTCAGAAGGCGTCCCACAAAATAAAATCTTTGTTACGGGTAACACAGTTATTGACGCCCTATTGTGGGCAAGGCAGGAAGTTGGTGAAAATCCACACGATATTTCATCTGATTTAAAAAATATAATTAATGATAAAAAAATGATTCTCGTTACCGGACATAGAAGGGAAAGTTTTGGAAAACCTTTTGAACAGATATGCCTTGCCATTCGTGATTTGGTTTCCCTTCATTCTGACATTTGCGTTGTTTATCCTGTGCATTTGAATCCTAATGTAAAAGAACCTGTGCATAGAATTTTAGGAAATGTGGATCGGGTACATTTAATAGAACCGTTGCCCTATGCTCCTTTCGTTTGGTTGATGGATCATGCATATCTAATCTTGACCGACTCTGGTGGAATTCAGGAAGAAGCCCCATCTTTGGGCAAGCCAGTTTTCGTAATGCGTGAAGTAACAGAAAGACCAGAGGGTATTGATGCTGGTTGTGTTGCTTTAGTAGGAACAGATAAAAACAAAATCGTTGAGAGTGTTAGTAACCTTTTACGGAACGAAGAAGTGTATAAAAAAATGTCTAATGCAAAAAACCCCTATGGTGACGGAAAAGCAGCGGCACGCATTGTAGAGGCATTGTTTTCATGATAGCAAATTTACGATTACGAATAAAGGAGTTACAAAAAATTTAATTGTATAGGAATTTTCATTTATTTAAGCGGGTTTTTGGGGAAAAACGAACAAACTTCGTTTGTCCGTGTCTTACTTAAATCCACGTATTTTATAATGGCACAAATTATTCCCCTGTTGGGAGGAGACTCAACAATTCCCCTCTTGGGAGGGGTAAGGGGTGGGTCACCTGGTCGCGAAATCTTAGTGAATATCTCGCGAATTACCGATTTACCCACCCCTAAAATCCCCTCCCAAGAGGGGACTTTCTAACTCGAATCATAATTTTAAATTTCACTTAAAAAACTCAATGAAAGTAGCAATTATTTACAACAGATTGTTCGATTATGATGGCAAAGAGCAACTCATTGGAGGAGTTGAGACGTATCTTTTACACCTTGGAGCGCTCTGTTCGAAAATGGGATGGAATCCGGTCATATTCCAATTTGCTAACAAACCATTCAAAAGGACAATCAATAGTTTGGAGATTGTTGGTGTGCCGGTTGCTGGTTTTAATCGGTCTCACCTCCTCGCCCCGCTCACCTTTAAGTCTAAAAAGGTTGAACTATTTATGAACGCGAAAAGGGAATTAGATTGTAAAAAGGACATTATTATTTTCGGCGCTGACTGGTTCAGCCTGAAAAATGACAACAGGAGGTGTATTGCTATACAACATGGGATATCCTGGGATCTCCCCACGCGATATATGACCAGAAAGAAATTATTTGAATCCGGCTGGGGCGCTAGACTGGGAAAATGGTTTTTTGTTCGTTCGGCGATAAGGGATTTTGAAAATTGTCAAAACCGTGTATGTGTTGATTACAATTTCCTAAACTGGTACAGGACAACGCGGAGTGTGGAAACAAATGGGAAGATATGGGTAATCCCAAATTTTGCGTCAGCAATTGGCAGTCCTGAGCAGATTACTGCCAGGAGGCGAACTAACGATAATGTCCGGATACTTTTTGCCAGACGATTCACGTCTTATCGTGGAATCCATATTATGGCGGAGACAGCCAAAGAAATTCTTCAACGTTACGATACGATAAGCTTCACCTTTGCCGGTGAGGGACCGGAAGAGATATGGCTGAAGGAACAGTTTGCGAAGGAGAAACGGGTCAGTTTTACCAGGTATCTTCCCCATGAAGTTTTAGATATCCATTTAGCTCACGATATTGCCGTTGTCCCATCGATCGCATCAGAAGGCACATCCCTGTCCGTGGCTGAAGCCATGGGCGCGGGTTGCGTAGTGGTGGCTACAGCAGTTGGCGGTATTACGAATATGATCATTAATGGCTACAATGGTATTTTGGTAATGCCGGATGTCTCATCATTAATAGCCGGATTGGAACTAGTTTTGAAAGACTTTGATTTAAGAATACAAATTATGAAGAGGGCTTATGAGACGGCAAAAGAGGCCTTTGGGTTGGAGGTTTGGGAAGAAAGATGGCGAAAAGTACTTTTGGAAGTTGCGGGTTATTAAGCATTCTTTATGAACAAACGAATATTTGAAATGCTTCCTTATAATTCTTAAACATGTTACGTATCCAACAATCAAAAATACTACTATACAGTGCTCCTGTTTTATTGGCGCTATTCTTTGCCGGGTCTATACTGTTTTTAAAACCTATTTATTTCATAGCCCTCGTGGGGATAATGGTGGTTCTCCCTCTTTTTGTTATATATCCTGAAGTGGGTCTTGTTTTTTACGCCACTTCTCTCGGTTTCATTGACCCAATCTTTGATAGCTTAGGTGTGCCTTCAGGATTAAGGGCATTACCCATTGCACTTTTATTAGCCGCAATGCTCATGTTTTTTGTTTTAAGAAAGAAAACTGGGATTCGTTTGGGCGCTTTACCTATTGTTAGTACCGGAATTGGGATTCTTTTTCTTTTAGGACTAACGTGGACACCTTCGCCAGAGTATGGTTATTGGAAAGCTCAGGCTTATGTACTCTATAACCTCCTGATAATGTTTGGTTTAATATCGTTTTTAGGAGAAAAAGAGAGGTTGGTCAGAATCGTATATACGGCTGCCTTCCTGGGTGTTATATATTCTCTTATCGGTTTTTTTTTCTTGCCTTCATTTTTGAAGGGATCGTTGGGAATAGATCAATTCAGTATTCCAATTCTTACAGCAACAGATGAAGGTGATCCTGTTGGCTTGGCCTATAGTTTGGGGGTTTTTATCTTAGCTTTGATTCTGTTAATTGAAATTTCTCACTCGAAAATGCAAAAGTTTTTTTTTCTGATTTCTGTTATCGGATTACTCTTCTTATTACTGAACACATCGGAAAGGGGTCCCACATTTTCCCTTTTTTTAACCTTTGTTCTTTATCTTTATTCTGTCTCAAAAGCACCTCATTACAAAAAAATCCTGATTTTGTTTGTACTTGGAGTTGTTTTCTATTTGTTTTTTTCGCAACTTCCTCCTGTAGCCCAGGATCGTTATTTGGAAATGTTACAAGGGAGAGGTCATCAGCTAGATATGAACTACCAAGGCGGAAGGATGGAGATAATGCGGGTAACTATGCAAGCCATCAAAACGCATTTCTTAAAAGGCTTGGGTACAGGAGGATTTTCACATCTATATTATTTAGCAGACGTCCGTAGTTATCCCCATAATCTCATTTTAGAAATGATTTTGGAATTTGGTGTTCTTGGGTTAATTACCATTGGTATTTTCCTTTTTTTTAATATTAAAGTAGTCTTTGCTGTTATCAATACACGAAAACCTTTAACAAAAGACAATTTAATTCTAATATGGGCTAGTTTGATTTTTGTTTATTGTTTTATAAATTCCATGATTAGTTTTGATGTGCCCGGCAATAAATTGCTATGGTTTGCTTCTGGTTTACTTTGGACGGTTTACATAACTAATAAGAGAATGGGAAAAGGTATAGAAGTTAAAATAAAAAATTGATTTGGACAAGTTTAGGCAAAAAAGAATTTCTCATGTTTTATCAAAGAGCTAATGCGGTTGTTTTATAAGCAATATGACTTTGTGGTTTTTCTTGACGCTGATTGGGATACACAGGGGAAGCGTAATCGGCAGCATTTTCTCATACGAGAAATAGCGCGATTAAGTGAAGGCAAGGGAAAGGTATTGGCTATTGAGAGACCGGTCTGCCTTATTACCGGCCTTTTCCGGCAAAGGTTAAAGTTTTTTCGCAGGCTTAAGTGTAAGAAAGTGTTACACCGGGAATCTGAAAATCTGTTTATTTATACGCCGTTTATTTGTTTGCATAATCTATTAGCTGCTTCGGTGCCACTGTTGCCGATACTCAATCGCTTGCTTATGAAGTGGCAGGTAAAACGTTTACTTCATAAGCTAAAGTTCAGGCATGAATCCCTTGTCGCTTGGATACACCATCCCTATCAGTTGGAGGATGTTGGCTTGGTAAATGAGAAGATGCTTGTGTATGATATTTTTGATGACTATTCGAGTAATGTTAAGGGAAAACAATTGACTAATTTACAACAGAGAGAAAACTGTATTCTTTCACATGCAGACGTGGTCTTTGTGGTTTCAGAAAAGTTGTTGAAAATGATGAAGAACAGAACAAAGCACGTCCATTTGATACCCAATGGAGCTGATGTCGAGCTATTTGCTAAGGCTATGAAACCCGAAACGAAAATTCCATCAGAAATAGCCGCACTACCACGCCCTGTTATTGGTTTTGTGGGAAAAGTTGCTGCATGGCTTAACTTTGAAATATTAGCAAAGCTTGCGGTATCACATCCAGAATGGAGCATGGTATTTGTGGGAATGTATGAGGGGAATAGCAAACTATCTGGTCTGCCAGAGTATCGGCTTTTTAGTCAATCTCCCAATGTTTATCTTTTGGGCCCTAAGTCGCACACAACCCTACCTGGTTATTTGAAAGCTTTTGATGTATGCATAATTCCTTATCTCCTTGAAGGACAGGTACCATCGTCCTCACCATTAAAACTTTACGAATATTTAGCCACAGGGAAGCCAATAGTATCGGTAAATATTTCCCATGTTTATTCTTTTGTACCTTTAGTACGCGTTGCATACAGTGCAGACGAATTTGAGAGAAATGTAGAAGAGGCGTTGAAAGAAAAAGATAGCAATATATGTCAGCAGAGGCTTGATGTAGCACGGAAGAATTCATGGAAGCGAAGAGCGGAAAAGGTATTAGAAATCATAGAAAGGAAATTGGAGGAAAAAGCTGTTTGAAGATTCTTTTTGTACATCAGAAACTTATGAGCTTTGTAGAGAAGGATTTGGAAATATTACGATCAACTCATCAGGTGAGAGAATTACATTTTAAAGGGATACGAGACATTCCGTCTCTTTTAAGAGGTACGATATGGGCGGATATAACCTTCTCCTGGTTTGGGAAACTCCATGCCTTTTTCGCAGTGTTTTTTTCGAAAATACTTGGCAAAAAGGCTGTTGTAGTTGCAGGCGGTGATGATGTGGCTTGTGAGCCAAATATCGGATATGGTATGTTTGCTTTCTGGTGGAAGAAATGGTGTCCGTTATTTGTTTTTCGTTATGCAGATTTAATACTTCCTGTTTCTGAATTTAATAAAGACGAAACTATAAAGAATGCAAAAGCTAACCCTAATAAAATTGAGATGATTTATCATGGTTTTTTGGGAAATAGATTCCGAAGGATAAAAGAGATTTCAAAAGAGAATATTGTTATTACTATTGGGCATGTAAGCGAAGAGACTCTAATTAAAAAAGGCCTGAAATTGTTTGTTGAATCTGCATTATTCTTACCAGAGGTAAAATTTATCTTAATTGGACCGGATATAGATGGAACTCTTGAAAAAATGAGAAAAATTGCACCAAACAATGTAGGTTTTACAGGTGGGGTGTATGGTGAAGAACTTGTCGAGTTATGTAATAGGGCCAAGGTATATGTCCAGATTTCAATACATGAAAGCTTTGGCTGTTCCATTGCAGAAGCCATGCTCTGTGAGTGTATTCCCGTAGTTTCAAATAGAGCAGCAATACCAGAGGTTGTTGGGAACTGTGAATTTTATGTGGATGAGCTTAGCCCTGAAAAAGTGGCAGAGAAGATCAAAGAGGCTCTGTCTGCTCCGGATGATTTAGGGAAAAAGGCCAGGGAAAGGATAAAAACCCATTTCCCCTTTGAAAAGCGAAAGAGAGAGTTCCTGGAGGCTATTGAATCTGTTTGTAATGGTTGCTTATGATATTTAAAAGAAAAGGTAATATACATGAATAATTTGATTGAGGTAAAATGTTTTGTTTGTGGTAATAGTAGTAAATTCAAAATTATTAACAAACCTAATATATCTCCAAAGGCAAAGTTATTAATCAAAGAAATTTATCAAGTCTTAAAGTGTCAAAATTGCCGATTCTATTTTGTTTCACCTCAGATTTTAACCAACGTAGAGATGAGTAAACTCTACGATGAAACTTATTTTACAGAAATGACGAATTGGTGGCAAAAAAAGAGAGAACAAGACAGGAAAGATAGATTGGACAAACTCTATGAATGTTTAAATCGCAAAATAGGAATACGTTTTTTAGATATTGGTTGCGGAGAGGGATATGTTTTAATAGAAGCGGCAGATAGAGGATGGGAAGTTCATGGTTTAGATGTCTTTGATAATAGAATGCAGTCGGCCAAAAGACAAGATATCAAGTTTTTTAAAGGCGACATATTCAATGCACAATTTCCTGATAATCATTTCGATTGTATTTATATGGATTCCGTTTTGGAACATTTATTTGATCCGGTTAATTATCTAAAAGAATTAAAAAGAATACTCAAGGTAGGCGGGCTGATTTATTGTGGAGTGCCAAATGAAGACAGTTTATTTAATGATACTAAAAAGTTGTTATTTGTTTTGTCTGGCAGGTTCAATATATCTGAAAGAATCAAGCCATTTATAGATCCGTATCATGTGAGCGGTTTTACAAAAAAGTCTTTACAAATAGCCGCCTTGCAACTAGATTTCCAAATTGTACAGATTAGAAATTTTGGGGGGCAATATGAAATTTTGAAATTCAGTGCTTTTTCTAAACCATTCCTTGTAAATCTTTTACTTCTGCCCATACACTTGCTCGCCACTCCTATGAGGAAACAAACTTATTTAGAAGTCATATTGAAGAAAAAAGGATGATGTTCTTGTATAAGGGAACCCAACGGAACATTGAGTTTCACGGATTTTAAAAGGTGCGAAAAAGTAGGGCTGAGGGCTGGGGGTCAGACCTCGATTATAGAATATGTTTGGCGAGATTGTAAAAATACGTTTCTTAAATAATAAATATTGATATTTTATCTTGCGTTAGGGGGTGCGCAATAATATAAGTGTTACATAGCATGATGCAAACGTTATTCTATTACACCCCCATTAATATGGTGATTTCTGGCAAATTATTTATGATTTAAGATGTATACCTTGCCACCCTGCTACCACAGTCGTATGTCGTAAGTCATATGTCACTGTTTAGAGAATATAGCATTGTATTACTTGTTAGGAGATAAATATGCAGTTAGAAATAAAGGAATTAGAAGATTTGGCGGAGAAATTGAATATTTCAAAGGACGAAATGATCAGGGAGAGCCTGAAAGTATTTTTGGAGAAAAAGCTGAGAGAGATAAAAGCAGAGATATTTGAAATACGAGTGAAATACAAGGTTTCCTCAGTTGAAGAATTCGAGGAGTTGTACAGAAGGGGTGAAATTGAAGAGAAAGACACATGGCAGGAACTCCAGCGACTCGATCACCTTGAGTTTAAAAAAGACGAACTTGAGGGTATACTGAGGTCTCTTTGATGCTTGAAGGAATTAGGAAACTAAAGGATATAGCTGAGATAGAATTTGCAGATATTGTTGAAGATGTCTTTATTACAGACGTCAATCAGTTGAGAATTATTCTTAAAGATAATAGTTTTATCGATGTGTGGTATTCTTTAAAATTAAAGGGGCGATATAGTTATCATTGGGAGAGAAAGCATATTGATGGATTGATATACCGCCACGATAACGCGCCCCACAAGAAGTGGTGTTATACAAAGACGTTTCCAAAACATTTTCATGATGGTGAGGAAGAAAAAGTTACTGAGAGTAGTTTAAGCGAAATTCCAGAAGTAGGCTTGAGAGAATTACTCCTTTTTGTAAGATGGAAATTAAGTTCAATAAATCGATGAGTAAAGACAATATTATTTTAAGAAATTCAGAGGGACAAAAAGGGGGCATCTTAAGTAATACATATTGATATTTTCTACTCCATTAGCGGGTGTAATAATATAAGCGTTACGTAGCATAATTCAAACGTTATTCTATCACACTCCCTTAATATAGCGATTTCTGGCCAATTATTTATGAATTAAATTCTGAAATGGGACGCAGATTAACACAGATAAAATAACGACTGAATTCTTTGTGTTAACTCACCCAATGGGTAAGCGACAGTTGTTATACATTCTGTTGAAAAATCATAACAGTTTAGCTCTTCGCACAGGCGAAAAGGTAGTATTTTTTAGAAAGCAAATGCTGGAAACTCCTGAAAACTTTGTGATTTTGTTATTATGAGTTGCGTCCGTGCTTTATTATTGGGAAAATCCTTGTATTTTATAAATAGATTTGGCTATTATTGTTGAATAATACAATAGTTAATAAGCTAAGAGAGATGTAAATTATTTATGTTTTAATATTTTGGTAATTTTCAAAATGAGGTAAGTATATGTCTATTACTAAAGAGATTATCAAGAGAGTTGCCGAGGATACTGGTATCACTGTAGACGAACTTACGGTATCTGGGTTTCTTGCGTTTCTCCGTGAGAAAAGACGTAAGGTTATGCTAGATCGATTGGATGTACTTGCTCGATATGGCGCTACTTCTGCTGAAGAGATCGGGGAAAAAATAAATGATGGTGAAATACCGGAACATCCAGCATGGGAAGATTTAATTTTTCTTGAGAATTTGGAGTCGGCAATTGTCCGTATCGATGAAGATATTGAGGCTATACAAGAGTTTTCTTGATATTGCAACTACAGAATCAAAGATGGAAATATATATCCTCCTTCCCAAAGCATTTTCATAATGGCTCAGAAGATATTGTTCTTCCAAGCTTTCTTCCAGATATACCAGAGCTGGCTATAAGAGATTTTTTGAATTTTGTGGTAAAACGCATTATGCAATGACGAAATACGATTAATTATTAAAATTACAAAACAGGAGGCGCCAAATATGTCATCGTCAATCACTGTAAAGTTATCGGATAAGTTGGAAAAAGAATTAAACGCCGTGGTAAAGACAGAAAAAATATCAAAAGATGAGATCGTCAAGGATGCTCTTGCTCGTTACCTGGCAATAAAACATTTTCACAAGATAAGAAAAAAAGTTTTGCCTTTTGCTGAAGCGCAAGGATTATTAACCGATGAGGACGTATTCCAGACCATATCATGAGGATCGTTCTGGAGACCAACGTCATCATCGCCGCTTTTGCAACAAGAGGTTTATGCGCTGATGTATTGGAGCTTTGCCTTTCGGGTCACACCTTTGTAATCAGCGAATTTATCCTGTCGGAAATCAGGGAAAAGTTATCAGAAAAACTTCACTTGCCTGAAAGTGTCATTCATGAAATCATCTCCTATCTACAAGACAATTCCGAAATTGTCGTGCCCGATCAAATCGTCGAATCCATTTGCCGCGATAAAGATGATGCCAAGATAATAGGCACTGCCGTTAGTGGAAAAGCAAATTTCATTATCACCGGCGATAAAGATTTGCTGATTTTAATAAACCATGAGCAAGTCAGGATATTGACTCCAAGGGCGTTCTGGGAATTTCTCCGACAATTAAATCCATAAAGTCCCAAACAAAAAATAACAAATGATTTATTTCGTGCCTTGGTGTCTTGGTGGCTGAACTATTTTAAGATTTCTTCAAATATGACTAGAATAGCGTTCATAATAATTTTTACTATACTGATATCAATAGCGGGTTCTGCCTATAGTAATGATACAAAAACCTCTTTGCCCTCTAACGAATATTTTAGCGACCGTAACGTAGAAATTATCACCAGAGTTTCAGAAAATAATATCCAGCTTGCCAAAAAGTGGGATGTATTACTAAATCAGGGATTTGATGATCGTGCAAAAGACAGAAAATGCCGAAAAAAGATTCCATGGGAATATTTTCCCAAAGGTGGATGGGAGTTCAATAATTACAGAAATTCACTTAAGCCATTTATTTTACCAGAGGAAGATACGCAGAATGCTTACCTGATTATCCACGGTTCGGAAGGTAAAGATGATACCGCCTTCGAGCTTATCTCGCCAGAAATTCATGTGAAACCTGGTAAGGAATATATCGTGAGTTTTCGGTGCAAACTCAACAACCGGATAATCAGGCACAGTGGCTTCAAGGGAAAGTACGAGACCAGTATCATCTGGCTTTCCTCAGATGATAAAAAAATTGACGAAACACCGTTCTCTCTGCTTAATGAAGAGGATGTTTACAAAGATTGGTACACCAGGAAAGTCGAAGTGATTTCGCATGAGAAAGCCGCAAAGGCAATGGTTCGTTTTGGTTTCGACCTTCCAAACCTTAGGACAGGTGATTTTGTGTGCTTTGACGATATCCGATTTGCCACGTTATGCAACAGGTACGAACCCGAAGGGGAGTTTATATCAAGACCTCTTAGAGTTGAGCCAGGTAAATTATCCTTTTTACCAAAGGCAGACATGCCGGCAGGAACCGCCATTCAATTCCAGATAAGGTTTGCCGCAGATAACAATGGTGTACCTGGTACCTGGACAGCTTTTACCGGACCGGATGGGACTCCATTGTCCTTTTATGATCTTAAGAGTGCGCCCTTAAGATTCTTTGTAACTCCTGCTCAAAGATGGCTGCAATACCTGGCAGTCCTCCATACAATCAAACTTGATACAACTCCTGCATTTCACAGTGTAATTATAAATAGCGCCAATGGCACTGCCTTAACGGATAGTGGATGGAGTGGTCCCGATATGACACCGCCTGAAATTATATGGAGAAGCCCAACACGGACTGAACAAGCGGAGGATCCCGTCTCTTTCCGCCTGTGTGACAACATCGGCGGACTTGGAGTCAAAAGAGTAGAGGCGTTTCTTGATGGAGAGAAAGTGGAGTTATTACGGGGTAAACCCAATGGGAACGAATATATTCTAAAAACCAGCGGCCCACTCAAGCCTTTAGAACGAGACACAGGACTTTCCGCCTGGAAGATTGATAATTATCAAAATGCCCTTGCGGTGGAGCGTTCTCCTGAAATTATTACGTTTACCAATACTAGTGAAAGTACTTCTTATATTGACACCGCCTTTAAGATGTGCTCACCAAAAATACCCGTCATAGAAAATACCGGATACGTGCTTTCATTCTATTCACGGCACAATAGTGACCTGACTGATATAAAACATTGGGGTAATATTTCAAGCGGTATAATCTGGAGGGATCGCAATGGGCAGGAAATAGGAAAACCATATCGTGTGAGCTTTGGAACTGCTCATATGCAGTGGCATCGTGATGTGCATAAGGTTACCTCTCCTTCGGATGCTGTATCGGCAGAAATTTGTTTTGGATGGGATTCGCCAAACTTAAATAACGGAGAATTCTTTTCAATAAAGGATGTCTGCCTTGAAGGGCCAAGGCCTGAGATACCATGTGAGCCAAACTTACACAAGATTGAAGTAAAGGCATGTGATCTTGCCGGTAATACGATGCAAAAGACGTGGTACGTGCTGGTAAAAAAATTCCCGACGGAAAACATCATAGGGCAGCAAAGCCGCAAACAAAAAGAGTTTAACCACGAAGAACACGAAGGGCACGAAGAAGAACTTACACAAACGTGTCCTCGTGAAAACGGGGAAAAAAAGTTTTTACCGGGTAATACGATAAGACTACGTGACGACGGAATGACGCTCATAGATGGTAAACCTTTCTTCCCCATTGGCATTTACGCAGTACAAAAGAGCAAGGTGAATAATTACAACTTTGATAATGCATTTAAGGAGCTAAAAGACACAGGATTCAATACCGCACATACCTATATGAAGGAACGCAATAATGATTTTAAAGAATTTTACTCCATTGCTGAACGATATGGAATGAAGGTATTTGTCATGCCTTCTACAGGACACAACAGCACTGACATAGATACCATAATACAAGACGTAGCAAACGAAGAGGATCAACCAGCCCTTCTTGCGTGGTATCTGGCGGATGATACAGCAGGTCACATTACAGCAAAAGACCTTAAGAGAGTTCACGAGGCAATGAAAGGCATTGATCCTTACCGTCTAACCAGCCAGGCAGATGCAGTTGGAGCAGGAAACAGGTATAAAGGTTATGGCAATTCAACGGACATCTTTCTCCCGGAACTCTATCCCATTCGTAAAAAGGATAATAATGAAGTGGCAGAAATAATTCGAGATATGCAGTATGTCAGGGAAGAACTAGAGAGCGTTGATTCCCCCAAAGGAATCTGGGCGATTGTGCAGGACTTTAAAGGGTGGGGGTGGGAACGGTATCCGACTAACGATGAACTGCGCGCCATGACGTATCTGTCCATTATCCACGGCGCTACAGGTATTACGTATTATACGTATGGTGGATGGGGAAACAATTTCGGCGCTCCCTTTGACAAAGATGTGTGGAGTAATTTAAAAAAGGTTGTTGGAGAGCTTTCGTCCTTACATGATGTCCTTGCAGAAAGGAATACAACGGAGAAGTGTACCTCATTCATTATAAAAGGGACCGAGAAAGATGGTCTAGGCTATCCGGCAATAAATACCTTACTCAAGGTTCATGATGGGAAGCATTATTTATTTGCTGCTAATTCAGCACAGCATGAGATACGTTGTCAGTTCAAACCTGCTACAGGGAATATTTCTGAAGTTTCTGTCATGCTTGAAGGCCGCACCTTGCCTGTGAAAGACGGTGTATTTGTGGATGATTTTGGGGCGTATGATGTGCATGTGTATCGATGGTAAATATGAAGTCATAAGTCATACGTCGTAAGTCGTATGTCGAAAGACGTATATCATTGTCAATTTTTATACGGAGGAACGATATGAAGATTGAGAAATTTGAGGATATTAAGGCGTGGCAGATTGCAAGGGAATTGGTACGAGAAGTATACAGAATTACAAATAGCAAGGAGTTTATCAAAGACTTTGGTTTGAAAGATCAAATCCGAAGGGCGGCCGTGTCCGCTATGTCAAATATTTCTGAAGGATTTGAAAGAGGAACAGACAAAGAATTCAATCAGTTTCTTAATTATGCAAGAGGCTCCTCAGCTGAGGTAAAAAGTCAGTTATACGTTGCTCTGGATCTGGGCTATATCACCGAAAATGATTTTAATGATTTATACAGTAAATGTACCGATATTTCTAAGCTTATCATGGGATTTATCAATTATCTTAAAAATAAGGAGTAAGTCGTATGTCATAGGTCTTATGTCGTAAGTGGTAAGTCAGAATACAGAAGACATAGGACTTAGGACTTAGGACGTAAGACATAGTTTATTGTCTTGGTGGCTAAAAATTTTATGAATAACGAAAAATACGTTTCTGTCATAATTCCTATATTTAACGAAAAGAAGTATATTCGTCAATTATTGAATTCTCTATTGCAACAGGATTATCCGAAAGACTGGTTTGAAATCCTCCTCATTGACGGACGTTCGGAAGATGGCACCCGGGAAGAGATCAAGGAGATTATGGCCTCATCCCCGGAATTTTCTCATCTTCATATTACTGTGCTCGATAATCCTAATCGTATTGTCCCCTGTGCCTTAAATATTGGGATTAAAGAGGCAAGAGGGAAATATATCATTCGGATGGACGCGCATTCGGAATATGCTGCAAATTATGTTTCCAAATGTATTGAGTGGTTGGAAAAGACGAATGCTGCAAATGTGGGTGGGCCAATGATGGCTGTTGGTAATGGTTATATCGGTAAGGCTATTGAGTTTGCCCACCACTGCCGATTTGGTCTGGGTGGAGGAAGATTTCATGATGAACAATGGTCTGGGTATGTAGATACCGTATATCTTGGCGCCTGGCCAAAAAGAATTTTTACAGAAGTGGGATTATTTGACGAACGGCTCATAAGAAATCAGGAGATTGAGTTTAATGCAAGGATTCGGAAGGGCGGCGGAAGGATTTACCTGACACCGAAAATACAATCATATTACCATTGTCGGAATTCTTTGGGAGGATTATGGAAGCAGAATTTTGAAAATGGGAAATGGGTGGTTTATACAAAGACTATTGCCCCGTATGCGCTGTCGTGGAGACATTTTATACCATTCGTATTCGTTGCTTCCCTCATAGGCAGCGCCAGTTTGTCGGTAATACTCTTTTGTTTAGAACTATTTTCTGTTTCAGATATTTCTCAGTTTCGTTTCAGTATTCTATCGGGCTTCAGTTTTGTACTTCCGGCAGGAATTTTTAGCTGTTATGCATTGGCGAATATCCTTTCTTCTGCCATGCTCTCATATAAACAGGGTTTCAGATATTTCTTTATGCTTCCCATAGTCTTTGCAACCCTTCATTTCAGTTATGGTCTTGGTTCAATATGGGGACTGCTGACCGTAAGGAAATGGGTTGTGAAAAATACTTTAGCCACAAAGGCACGAAGACACTAAGGGGGGAGGGGTTTCACACACAGCCGCAATGGGCGCAAAGGAAAACAGAATGCAGAGTTCAGGGTTCTGAGTTTACTGCATATGGCCTTCGCTTTCCCAAAAGTTTTAACCGTTTATTTCCCGATGCCGTTATGATACAATTCTTTGCATCTACTTGTGTCGGAAGTCATAAGTCGTAGTTTAAAATAGTGTCAAAATGCTTATACAATAACAGGAGGTAGTTATGTCTACAAAGATCGCTCATCCATATATAACTTCAAAGGAAGATATAGGGGGAGGTAAGCCACTAATTGCTGGAACAAGGACAAGAGTATCGAATATTGTAGCTTATTACAGACTGGGCCTTTCACCTGAAGAGCTCGCACGAGAGTTCCCGCATCTTACCCTTTCTCAAATACATGATGCCCTATCATACTATTATGAACATCAAAGAGAGATAGATAAGGAGATTGATGATGATAGCGAAGAAAACATTAAAAAACTTATTCAGAAATGAAGATAAAGCTCTATCTTGACGAAGATGTTCCGCTGGCTTTTGCACAAGCACTCATAAACAGAGGGGTTAATGCAGTTACCACCCAGCAGGTAAGAAATGATGGAAAGTCTGACGAGGAACAACTTGCTTATGCTACGAAAGATTGGAGATGATTTTTTCTCTCTATTGCTGGGTATTTTTAATACATAATTTTGGACCTCGGTTGTGGGCTTCTAGCTGTAATTTCAGGCTGTTATGCATTGGCCAATGTATTTTCTTCGGTCAAGCTCTCCTATAAACAGGGTTTCAGATATTTCTTTATGCTTCCCATAGTGTTTACAACCCTTCATTTCAGTTACGGACTTGGGTCAATATGGGGAGTTCTGAGTTTGAGGAAATGGCTTGCGAAAAATACATTAGCCACACATTTGCCACGAAGACACGAAGGCACTAAGTAAAAAAATATACAGGATAAACCATAGCCACAGAGGACACAGGGTGCTTAGAAGGATCACTCTTCAGGCACAAAGGCAGAAGGCAGAAGACGGAAGTCGAAAATCACAAGTGATAAGTCCGTAAGTCGTATGCCGAAAGACGCAAGACATAGTACTTGGAACTTAGCACTTGGTTTATTGCTCTCTGGGGCTAGATTTTGACAATATTTGATAAATAAGAGGTGTTATATCGGTTGATTTTTAAGAAAATATTGGACACGATATAGTCATTGCTAAAGAAAAAGGAACTTACAAGAGTAATACAATGTCAAATAAAAAAATAGAATATGTTATTAGAATTGGTACTTACGACAGATATAGACATTTACACATTAAAGAAAAAGGCAAGATAGTGTTTTTTAGAGTCCAATACGAGACAAAAATTGCAGACAAATGGTATCCTGTTGTTAGATATGATACATCCCATGGCTTTGCTCATAGAGATATTATTAATAAAAAGGGAAACATAAAGAAAACACCATTGTTTAACCAGGACTATAATGATGCCTTAACTTTTGCAGAAAATGATTTAAAATCAAACTGGGAATATTATAAAAAGAGATTTTTGGAGGAAGAACTATGAATAGGGAAAAAAAAATGATAGAAAGTAATATCGAACTTAGTGCAGAGTTTAGCCGGTATCTATTCGAACATCCTGAAGTTGAAGATAAAATACCCATGGATGCCGAAATTATATTTCTGCCTGAGTTTGATTTAGAATTGAAAGAATTCAATCTTAGGTTAGGAAAAAATATAGAAGCAGAAGGCGGAAAACTGGTTTATATAAAAGTAAAACAATTATCTCCTAAGATTACATCGAGGTTGGTTGGTGTTGAAGTCAATACTCATTAAAGAAAAAATTTCTTTTGGAAATGCCCGAAAATGAGGATTTTTGATTTTATTGTATCTTTGATCGGTATCATAATGCTTTCGCCACTTTTTATAGTTACGGCATTGCTCATTAAACTGACTTCTCCCGGCCCCATTATCTATTCACAGAAAAGGGTTGGGCGTAACGGACGTTTATTCAGCCTGTATAAATTTCGCTCTATGGTGGTCAATGCCGATCGCATCGGCACTTCGGTGACTACAGGCCACGACGCTCGAATTACAAAGGTCGGCAGGGTTTTACGGAAGACGAAACTGGATGAATTGCCGCAACTCTGGAACGTACTGAAAGGGGATATGAGTTTTGTTGGGCCCCGCCCTGATGTCCCGGAGATAGTAAGTAATTATACCGGTGCAATGAAAAGGATATTGGAAGTCCGGCCTGGCATCACAAGCAACGCATCATTACACCTGAGAAATGAGGAGGAGCTGCTCTCACTTGCCAGAGAACCTGATAAGGCATACGAAGAAATTTTCGTTCATACAAAGGTCGGACTTGCGATGAAACATGTGCACAGGAAGTCCTTTCTTTTTGATTTCGGTATTCTGCTTAAAACAGTATGGGTTCTTACAGTCGGGAAGGTATTGCCAACAAAAGAACATCCTGTAGTGAAAGAGATAAAGCAGGCAATGGAAAGGATGAAATAGCAGTAAGGAAGCAAAGTATTAAACCAGAGAAAAAGACGGACTCAAAGCCACTAAGGTCTTTCTTTGAAACTTCGTGTTTTGGTGTCTTCGTGGCAGAAAGAAGTTGCCGCAAGCTTAATTTAATATACAGTAATTTTCATTTTATTTATGCGGTTTTTGGGGAGACACTGACAAACTTCGGTTGTCCGTGTTTAACTTAAATCCACCTATTTTATAATGGCACAAATTATTCCCCTCTTGGGAGGGGTTAGGGGTGGGTTCCTTTCCCCGTTTTCACGAGGACAAGGGGCGTAAAATCTCA
>JAUQXU010000386.1 GCA_030837935.1 Candidatus Brocadia sp. | reverse complement strand
GTGATATCGACAGTCACTTATCATATTATTTCAGCTTGAAACAACTCGCTTTTGAAAAATAGTGCCTGCCAGGGTTTCTTTTTCAAACTTTTTTGTCAAAGAACAGTTTCATTTGGCACAGTCTGTTTGTTTGTCCGTGTTTAACTTATCCACATATTTTATAATGGCACAAATTATTCCCCTCTTGGGAGGGGTAAGGGGTGGGTTCCTTGGGCGTGAAATCTCAGTGAATATCTCACGAATTACCGACTTAGCCACCCCTAAATCCCCTCCCAAGAGGGGACTTTTTAACTTGAGAGATTTTACCATTTCATGGATAAGAAACAGAATAAAAATAAAAAACCAGCAGTATGGCAGCGGCACCGTATCGAGAAAGGACCGCACCTTGAGATTCTGCAAGCACGCTTTGATTGGTTAAAACATCCAGGAAGTCAAAAAGAAATGAAACGGCTGGTGCTCGAAGCAAATGATTGGGTTAACATTGTTGCTACGACACCAAACAATGAAGTCGTGGTTGTTCGGCAATATCGGTTTGGCGCCGGGAAAATTACTACGGAAATACCAGGTGGCATGGTTGACCACGGTGAGGATTCCAAAGCAGCGGCGATTCGGGAACTGAAAGAAGAAACCGGTTACACCAGTGTCAAGTGGCATTATCTTGGCTCTGTGGAACCAAATCCGGCGATTTTAAATAACGTTTGTCATTCCTGGTATGCAAAAGATGCCGTTCAAACGGAAGAGATGAATCCCGACGAAGGAGAGGATATTATCGTTACAACGCTAACGCTCGATGAAATACGGTATGAAATCCAGGCAGGCAGTTTCAGACATTCACTGGCACTCCTGGCGCTTACGAAAGTTTTTGACTTATGGAATGGAAATATTTAAGAAAATTGACAGAGAATAATCAGCGGAAGGATTTTTTATGCGATTCATGATTTTACCCCTCTTCTTTTTCTGCTCTTGCACCTCTGCTTCCCGGTTGTATTTGCAGGATTCTTTCTCTGTTACGGATTTTAGCAAGGAGGAACTCGCTAAGGGCGCGCCTCTGGGATGGAAGACCCACAAAGGTATTTGCAGAGAGATCAAGCATAGGATTATGCCTGGTATTGTAACGATAGACGACAAAAAGGCGCTTTATGTAAATGCCCATGACAACGGTGCAATTCTTTTCAAACCCGTGCATCTTAATCCTAAAGAATATGCCTTTTTGAGCTGGGACTGGAAGGTATCCAATATCTTGTCTGATAGCAGAGAGAAGGAGGTTGGCGGTGATGATTACCCGGCTGCCGTGTGTGTGGTTTATGGCAAAACGTTTCTCTCCATACCATACGGGTACAGGATATTAATTTACGTATACGGAAATAACCTGCCTGCGGGAGAAAGATTTGAAAATCCCTGTGAGGCCAGGGCACGGATGATTGTTGTGCAGAGTGGAGCACAGGATACGGGCAAGTGGCTCAGTTATAAGGTAAACCACTACCAGGATTATTTCCGGGAATTTGGGCATGAACCACCCCGGATTATTTATGTGGGGATTCAAACCAACGCCGACCGTACTCATGGTAAGGTCGAATCATGGTACTCAGATATCCTCCTGAGTAAGACTGATAAATAAAGGGATAATCATGTATCAATACTTAATAAGAAGGAAGCTTTTTGTCCTATTCATCGGCATTGTGTGCATAATCGGTTGTGGAAATACGAACGTGAGAAAAGCTGATAGCAAATCAATTGACGTCAAAAAAACCGAGACGAAAGACACCGGCAACAAGCAATCCAATCTTTATCATGAAACCGGCATTGCTTCATTTATTTCAGATGAATATGATGGTAAAATGACCGCAAGCGGCGTCCGATATGATAGAAATAAAATGACCGCTGCTCATCCATCGTTGCCATTTGGAACAAAGATACTCATTACCAACCTGGGGAATAACAGAAAGGTTGAGGTGGTTGTTATAGACCGTTTTCCCAGTACGACGGACAGGATTGTGAATGTTTCATATAGAGCCGGGCTAGATTTGGATTTGATAGAAAGCGGAGTTGCGAAAGTAGGTAGAACCATCATTGAAAAACCTGGTCAGGGCTTCAATTAAAAAGAGAATCATTATTTATCTAACTGGTTAACTGAATAAGAAATAAACATGAATAACAATCAATATGCCCAATCCCTTCTCATTGCCCTCCGCGCTGCAAAACGCGCCGGTGAGGACATTGTCGAGGTGTATAACTCAGATTTTGCCGTTGAGCACAAAGATGACAATTCTCCCTTGACCCTGGCAGATAAACGTTCCCATGAGGTTATCATACATGAACTGAAACAACCAACAATCACAAATAACAACGAACACGCTATGAATAACCCATCATTCCCCATACTAAGCGAAGAAGGAAAAGATATTCATTATGACGAACGAAAAAAATGGGAGTATTTCTGGCTCGTTGACCCCCTTGACGGGACAAAGGAGTTTATCAAGAGAAACGGGGAGTTTACGGTAAACATTGCGCTCATCCACAGGGACAAACCCGTCCTCGGGTGTATCTATATACCGGTACAAGACATTTTCTACTTTGCTGCTGTAAACCTTGGCGCTTATATGCTGGTGAATAGTAAGATCGTTACGGATGACTTATCAATAAAAACCCTTCTTGATGCATCACAAAGACTACCGCTCAGCGCCCATATCAAAAAAGCCCACTCTCACAACAACCAACACACCTCAAAGAAAAGCATGTCCCTCACCATCATTGGCAGTCGTTCGCATGCAACAAAAGAACTGTCAGAGTTTGTAGACAAAATAAAAGAGAGGTGTGGTGAAGTCGAGTTCATATCTGCCGGAAGTTCTTTGAAATTTTGCCTTGTGGCGGAAGGCAAGGCTGACCTCTATCCGAGATTTGGACCAACAATGGAATGGGACACCGCGGCAGGACAGGCAATAGTCGAACAGGCAGAAGGAAGGGTTGTGGACATACAGACCAGAGAACCCTTGCGGTATAACAAGAACAATCTGGTCAACCCCTTTTTTATTGTGAGTGGACACGGCTTCCCGTTTACTCAGCTTGAGCACGCATGGTAATATTCAGGTACCAGACGAAACCGTTGCCGTGGAAATGTGGCGTCATTCGGTTATTCCCTCCATGTGTGATTCATTCCGATCACAGTACTTGCGGATTTAATTTTTGCGAAGGAAATAATTTGGAAAGAACTGATAATGCTTTGTATAATAGCATTTCTGTCATTTCCAAATGCGATTCATAGCAATAACGGATATCCTCTCATCTTATAAAGGAGACACCCTATGCAACATGAACATCATGATCTTATTCATGAATTTCCCGAATATCGTGAAAAGATTCATAATCTTAAGATGACCAACGATCACTTTAAGAAGCTTTTTGACGACTACCATAAACTCGATAAAGAGGTTTATCGGGTTGAAAATGATATTGAACCAAGGTCAGACGACGCAATGGAAGACCTTAAAAAGCGGCGACTTGCCTTAAAGGATGAACTTTTTCAAATACTAAGGCACAGTGAGCCTTAGATGAATCGGTGCACATGAAGGCAATGATACTAAATAATATCTGCGGGATTGAAGAAAATAAAAACCCGCTGGAACTGGTAACGCTGCCGGATCCCATTCCGGGAGAAAAGGAGCTTTTAGTAAAAGTCTCAGCCTGTGGGGTTTGCCATACTGAATTGGATGAAATTGAGGGAAGAACTCCCCCACCGCGCCTTCCCGTTATTTTAGGACATCAAGTGATTGGGAGGGTCGAAAAAACCTGTAACAAGGCAAGTACCTTTCAGATGGGAGACAGGGTTGGAATTGCCTGGATTTACTCAACTTGCGGAAAATGCAAGTCCTGCCTGGAAGGTAATGAAAATTTATGTAATCACTTCAAGGCAACCGGCAGAGATGTCAATGGAGGATATGCACAGTATATTGCCGTTCCGGAAAATTTTGTCTATAGTATCCCAGAAACATTTTCTGATTCTGAAGCGGCTCCCCTTTTATGTGCAGGAGCTATTGGCTACCGGTCATTACGATTAACTGGTATCAGAAATGGACAGCATCTGGGACTGACAGGATTTGGGGCATCGGCGCATCTTGTCATAAAGATGGCAAGACATAAATACCCGAACTCTAAAGTCTTCGTATTTGCCCGAAGTGAAAAGGAGCGAAGGTTTGCCAGAGAACTCGGGGCTGTTTGGGCAGGTAACACTGAAGAGGAACCGCCTGAAAAACTGGATTGTATTATTGATACCACACCGTCATGGAAGCCTGTGGTTGAAGCCTTGAAGCATTTGGAAAGAGGAGGAAGACTGGTAATAAATGCCATTCGCAAGGAAGATGTTGATAAAAAATACCTCCTCGAAATACAGTATACTACCCATCTCTGGTTGGAAAAGGAGATAAAGAGTGTAGCCAATGTGAGCAGGAGCGATGTCAGCGAATTTTTAAAGCTGGCAGCAGAAATTTCTATGAAACCAGAACTCCAGGAATTCACCCTGGAAGAGGCAAATAAGGCACTGGTTGAGCTTAAAGAGGGAAAAATCCGGGGGGCGAAGGTTTTAAGAATTGATTAGAGGTGTACTTGTGATACTGATCGGCTTCGGTATGTTATTAAGTGGCTGTGCTACTTCTATTGAAAAATTACCTGTGTATACCGGAGAATCAGGCGCATCGTATCTGAGTGTGCACAAAAAGAAGGTGGTCTATATTCAATATCTTGGGGTAGGAGGATATTTGTTCCGTTATGGGAAAAATGCCCTGATGACGGCGCCCTCGATAACCAATCCGAGTCTTTTTAAAATAGTGTCCATGACCCGATTGAAGACAAACGAGGCGCTTGTCGACAAGTTACTACCACCGGTTGAAGATGCAGAAACGATCCTGGTAGGGCATACCCATTACGATCACTTACTGGATGTGCCCTATATCATGAAAAATCATGCGAAGAAGGCAGTTGTTTACGGTTCCGGTACCATGGAGCACATTATGGCGCCGGCAATCGATAAATCGCGTATTGTGACTGTAGATAAGTATGCCGCAAAGGGCAGGGTACCAGGGCAATGGATATATAATCAGTACCGAACCGTCCGGTTTATGGCTATTGAGTCTGAGCATGCGCCCCATTTTGCAGGTATGAAGTTTTTACCAAAAGGGCCCTGCGATGAGGATCTTAAAAGTCTTCCCCGCACGGTGTTCGGTTGGGTAGAAGGCCGGACGTATGCCTATCTCATTGATTTTCTCGATGAGCAAGGTAATAGTGCATTTCGCGTGCATTACCAGGATGCAGCAAGCAGCCCTCCTTTCGGATTTGTACCAGACTTGCCGGCGAATGAGCAGAAGCGGGTAGATTTGGCCATCCTCTGTGTGGCATCCTTTCAGCAAGTGAATAACTATCCCGAAGGAATAATTAATACTATTCGTCCAAAAAACATCATTTTGGGGCACTGGGAAGACTTTTTCAGAGGGCAGAAAAGGCCAGTAAGAACTTTACGAACCACAAATATACGTAATTTTATCAAACGGCTGGAATCCGTTAAGCCTGATGATTCCCGTTGGTTCTTGCCTCTGCCCTTTACACAGATACGCCTTCCGCTTGAGAAAAGTTGAATACCCGGGATGATTTACTATTCTGCGCCCATAAATAAAGGACACGGATAAGAGGAGAAAAACCAGGCAACCAAAGCCTTTCCTACACATACTGAATTACCCGTGTTTTCGCATATTCCCTTTCTCCCCGTTCCACCTTCAACACGCCCAGCCGTATTGTTGAAACCATGTGAAAATCCTGCACAGGCGTAAAAAGCGTTAGTTTGCCGGCAAAAGGGTCTAAGTCGTTAATGATGCCGAGTCCCACGGTATTATGATCTTTGTCGTTTAGACCAACAAGGAGATCTTTTAATCCGTGCCTCTCAATAAATACAACTGAGGTAACGCCAAAATAGCCTTTTAGTTTATAGAACGGTATTGATGCGTCCATACGGTCTGCCATGACCAGGAGCTCATTTCCGCATTTTTCAACGTACATATGATTCACACCCTGAATCCAGGCTTCCCCTGGTAATTCCTGGGGATGTATCCTTTGACCGGTGCCGATAATACAGGAGGGGAACCCCACCTTATGCATTGACCACTCTACGATTTTTGCCCCTCTGAAATAGGCCTTGTATTTTTCGCTCCGGTATTTTTGCCTTTCGGTCTGTGAACGACTTATTACTCGTTTCGAGCACGCCAGCCTTATGACTTTCCAGCCCATTTTTTCATATCCGCCCAAAAGGTGTTCCATCTCGTCTGCTGCTTGTAATGCAAGAATCCATTGTGGACGGAGCATTCAATCTTGTGGAGTTTCAGGATGCGGGCGACAGGCCCTTCTATAAAGCCTGTCGTGTCTACCAGGGTAATTTGGGAGCCTTCTTGCCGGGATTTGTCGGCCATCGTTTTTACTGCATGGAGCGTCTGCACCAAAAAACCTTCAGGCGCCGTATTGCCTACAAAGTGCATATGCGATGGATTTGCATAATCACTTTGATGAGGAGGGGTGTTGAAAATCTTTAAACTCACCGTGGCAGGGAGCCCTAATGTGGATTGCCCCAGGTCGCTATCGACATACCCAACGCGTATCCCGGAAGCCGTCCATGTGTGTGTCAGATACTTACACAGGGTACTCTTGCCGCTATCGATCTTACCGATAACAACGCATAGTTTTGTGTCTTGTTTTATGCGTTCAGCGACCTGATCCCATTCCTTTGGGATATCGATAGTGTTCATTCTTCATTATCAAATTTTACGTCTTTAACCTCAAGCTCCAGATGCTCATTATCCATCCAATTATTTATTTTTACCGCGAAGGCAAGAGAACACGTTCTTCCGTTTTGCCTTAGCCTGTCTATGTGCTCTCCCATACTAAAGGCAACCGCCCTGATAGCGACGTCTCCCTGTTTGACATAGAAGCTCAGGTGTTGTCCCTTCGAACCAATACGGCGCGGCTGTCCGGCAATCTTTAGATGCGTGGCGGCAAATAAAGGAAGGGGGTTCCCTTCACCGTGAGGCGACAGGCGTGCCAGCTCAGTCACTACTGCTTTAGACAACACGGAGAGAGGAACCTCAGCATCAATATTCAAGACGGGGATCAAATCCGTCTTGCAAAGTCTTTGAGATGTGGCACTATTGAGCATCTCACGAAATTCGTCGATATTATCCGGGTGTATCTTTAGACCTGCAGCCTGTGCATGCCCACCCACAGAAAGCAACTTGTTCTTGCATCTTTCCAGCGCCTCCAGGATATGGAATGAAGGAATGGAACGCGCAGAACCATGACCAATAGCATTTGCAACCGCAATCATTACCGTGGG
>JAUQXU010000385.1 GCA_030837935.1 Candidatus Brocadia sp. | reverse complement strand
AACGCCACTTCTCTTCGGAAACACCTCCTTTAACAACTGACCAATACTCGCTATCTTGCTTCTATTATAAAAATATCTCTCTGGTATTTCCCCCAACATATAAAATTACCCCCTCAACCAAAAAACCTATTTCATCTCAAGAGGCATTACAACATCAAACTGTTCGTAGCCCGTTCTAATAAGCACTGCACTATCGCCAACACCAAATTCCATAATTATGGTATCACCATCTGAGACCTTCAGGGCATCTGCAATATATACCGGATCAAAACTTATTTCAAAATCAGGACCTTCATACTTAATAGCAACCTCCAACTCTGCTTCCCCAACATCGGCAGTTCTTGCTGAGAGAACCAATTTCCCCTGTTTAAAAATGAATTTCACCATCCGATATTCCTCATTTGTCATAAATGAAGCCATTCTTACACCAGACAGTAACTCAGTCCTATCAACTTCCACCCTCCTATCATTCCCCTTAGGTATAAAGTCTTCATATTTCGGATACCGGCCATCTATTAACTGTGACACAATCTCACCCTTTTCACCTGCAAAGCATACTTGTAACTCACCTATCCCCAGTCTCAAAATCCCCTTACACTCAGATACAAAACGTTGTAAAAACGTCAAACACTTCACCGCAACGATCCCATCCATCGAAATTCCATCAGGATTGCTCAATTTACGCTTTATACTAGACATCCGATTTCCATCTGCGGCTACCATAATAAGGTCATCTCCCAGAACCCGCACAAAGACACCACATAATATACTCCTGGCTTTCAAGGTTGATGCTGAATGAATAACCCGCCCTATCATATCACTTATAACCTCACCATCTATCTCAACAAAACCTCTGGTATTCACCATGGCTATCTCTGGAAACTGTCTGAAATCTTCCCCTGCTATCTTAAAGTACCCCCCTTTTGACTTCAGTGTACAATTACCACTTTCAATAGACGTCACCACCTCTTCATTTCCAGCCCATTCCCTCAGCACATTATTAACACGAGCAGCTGGCACAACAATACCACCCTCTTCCTCACACCCCTTTACTGATAATACATATTTAACCAATACCTCTAAGTCTGTTGCAGTTAATTCTATACGATTATTTTTAACTTCAACTTTAACCCCTTTTAATATACTCTTCATTGCAGAGGAAGGCACTATACTAGCTACCAAACTGAACCCACCATACAACTCTTTTCCGGAAAAATTTAAGTCCATTCTTTAATTCCCAATTAATATCTTAATATTATATTTTAAAGATTTATAAACCGTATTCTTATTATACTATGATCATAATTCATTTAAAAAACTCCAACTGATTTAACAGCAAAGATATACAACCTTCCATATAATGTAGAAAACCTGTAGAAAAAATGGTCTGTAAAAATCATATGTTGTGGATAATCTCACCATTGCGCACAAACCATGTTTAGTAATGCCTCAAAAACGTTTAAACATTCTACATATTCTATACATAGCCACCATTACATTTCTATTTCTGTAATTCACTTTCCAGTTTCTGCAAAATTAATTGAAGATTTTTATCCTTCATAGACATCTTAGTTATTTTTTCGTCTGCGTAAATCACTGTGGAATGATCCCTTCCACCTATATATCCCCCAATTTCCATAAGCGACATGTTTGTTAACTTTCTTGATATATGCATTGCTATTTGTCTGGGGAGTGCTAAACTCCTTGTTTTACGTTTTGATTGTAGCTGTGACACACTTATATTAAATCTCTTTGAAACTGCTTCAATAACTGCTTCAATGTTAATATGCTTTCTGTTTCCCGACAGTTCCCGAACTACCTTTTTAATGAGGTCGCAGGTAATGCTGTTCTTTGTTATTTTTTCCTCCCGGCTCAGCCGTGCGATGGCGCCCTCAAGTTCCCGGATGTTACCGGATATATTTTCTGCAAGACATGATGCAGCTTCGTGGGATAGGTTGATGCCCCATAAGAGTGCTTTTTTTTCGGCAATTGCAATGCGTGTTTCTATCGTTGTATTGTCTATACCGCAAAGAAGACCCCACTTAAAACGAGAAATGAGTCTTTCTTCCAAGGAAACAATGGATTCTGGCGGGCAATCACTCGTAATAACAATTTGCTTTTTGGCATTATAGAGCGTGTTGAATGTATGGAAGAACTCCTCGCGGCTTTCCTGTGAGTTTTCAAATAATTGTATATCGTCTATGAGGAGTGCATCTACATTCCTATATAGTTCCCTAAATGAGTCCCAGCTATTTGATCGTATCGTGGAAATATAGTGGTTCACAAAACGTTCGCAAGATAAGTAAAGTGCCTTCATTTTATGTTTGGACTTCATCACATTATTGATGGCGTGTAAAAGATGAGTCTTTCCCAGGCCAGAAGCGCCATGAATGAACAAAGGGTTATACGCATGACCGGGAGACTCTGAAACAGCAACTGCTGCAGCATGTGCTAGTCTATTGCATGGACCTACAACAAAATTCTCAAAACTATAATACTTGTTTATTGGTATGGTATAGTGTTCATCCGCGAGATCCAAGACCTTATGGGCATTGTTATCATTGAAAAAGGGGGTGACTGATGACTGTCCAAATACCTCATCCTCTGAGGAAAATATTACTTCCCTCGAGGAATTTAATATCTTATAAACAGCGCCTGAAAAAAGGTCGTTATAATGGTTATGAAGCCATTCCCTGATAAAGCTGTTTGGTGCGACAAAGGTAATACTGTTGTTTGTAATGGAAAATATCCTGAGACATGAAAACCATATATCATATTGCTGTGCGGAAACTACCTTTTTTATTACCGTCAGTATCCCTTTCAAAATGAAGTCTTTTTCTGTATCAGGAACGGCGTCGTTTTTTTTTTGTGTCTCTAACATTTAATTTAATGAAAATGAGAAAGATATTTCCCTACCTTGTGTACCATTAATTTATCATACACGACGAAAAACGGTTGAGATGATACCAAGAAAAAAATAACAAGTCAAACGATAATACAAATCAACCTATAGAATATGAGTACTTGTAGAATATTATATAAGTTTATTAATCACGAAAAATTTAATTTTTTTATTGACTGTGGTTTAACTGCATGCTATATTCCTCTAACCGACTATAGCCTATCTCGTTTATTTATATTATTTTTTGTTAAATCATCATACTTTGTAAATTCTAGAAAGGAGGTATCTATAGGGAAAACAGCAGTTGAATCGTCTGCAAATACCAAATGAAAGTTTATTAACCAGCTTCTGGATCATTGCAGAGAATCATAAATGGTGTTTTCCGTCCCAAGTTATAGTTTTCCGAGGAACAGTGATGACAGGGGTGAATAGGGGTCGAAGTTGATTGGGAGATGAAAACCTTTTTTTAGATGGTTGTACAATTTTTAAAGAATAGGGAAAGTTCTTTATACTAGGTTTGATTTTGCTTCTAGTTTTGACTCGTGGTCTTATATAGAAAAAGGAGATTTGACAGATATGAAAAGACCAAAATTAATGCGTAAGAAGGGAGTTTGGTTAGGTATGTCCAGCATATTTTTGCTGGCAGTTGCTTTTGCCTTGAGTATAGCTACAAATTCAATGGCAGCAACGGGTAGTTTTGATAGGGAGAGCTATTTGCCTTCCCTCAGTGATACAAATGATTTTGATCGGGCTTGGATTTCTGTAACGGACGATACTGCAGATACAAGCAGTAGTCAGGACACGGTAACCGTTACCGTAAAAACAAGTACAAATGCAACATCCTTTGTACTAAAGGAAACGGGAACAGATACGGGTGTATTCACAAGTAATGCTGGTACTCAGTCTGTTACATATCCTGTCGGTACTACATCCGGCTATGTGGAAGATTTTAACATAGGTAGTCACAACTTCCCTGCGCTTGGTTCAAGTATTATAGGTCTAAACCTAAAGGAACTATCGGCTAATACAGGTGGTAATGCAGGAGCTGGCTTAAGCGGTGAGCTCACAGTTGTGAGCGGCGATACCATTGAATTGTTATATGCCGGCAGCACCCTTGACACGGCACCAGTTAATACACACAGTGGTGTTATTGTTTTCTCGCCAAGCGCGGTATCCGCTGTAGATACTAATACTTTGTCTAACGCAAACGTTATTATAAGCACAACCGACCAGGATGAAAATTTAAACCCTGTTGCACGTGATGTAATTGGATTTGCTGATGGGTCTGCATTGTTATTAAATAACCCAGGAACAGGAACATCAAGGGTAAATATTGAGGCTATTGATCAGACGACAGGTTCGACATTATCGCTTGGTGGAACACCCGTTGTTGCAAGAAATATCATGCTTGTGGAAACGGGGAATAATACAGGCGTTTTTGTCGCAAGCGGTATGGTGTTCGGGTCTACCACAGCTTCTGTAAACGGAAATGTAACTATCGGTACTAGTACAACAAGTACTTATACAGGTGGAAATATTACTTTGGGTACTGATCCTAGTGTAACTTTCCAAATCATTGAAACGAATGCAAGTGGTGGAGTTGGATTATATTTCGCTGATGATGATGTGCCCGTGCTCGGTTTTATTACTCCTGCAAGTAATGACTTCCCCACCCTCACAAATCTTAGTTTAAGCAAGGTGGTGGCTTCTGGCACCGGTACTAGTCTCTTTGGTCCTGTTGTTGCTGGCACAACAACCTCAACAAGCGCTTCTGGCCTGATCAAACTAATTGATGGAAGTGATTATTGTTTAGTTGTTATTTCTTCCTTTGATACTACTGGCACGGGAAGCGCGGGAGACATAGCGGGTTCTGCAACTGTTTCGTTGGGTAGTTTTCAACTCGCTGGCCCAAGAAGTGGTGATACCTTAAAACTGTCATATCTCGATGAGCTTAATAACGGAGGCGTTTCTGGGACAGTAACTGGTACCGCAGCATATGGTGTTTCCGGCGTAACAGGTACTGTTGCTCAAAATAATGATGCACCTGATATAAATGACTATTTAACGGTCACCGTTGTAGATGCTAACTTAAATACGAGTACTTCTACAAAGGAAAGTGTATCTGCTGGTAGCGCTTTGTGGAACGGTACGACCACCAATAATAGAGGTGATATCCTAAAGGTAAAATCGTATACTCAGGGTTCCAAAACCATCGGTGTTTCTCATCCGGATGGCTTTGGTGTGGGTACTCAATCCGTCAGAATTTCAAATGCAGACAATTCTTTAGTGTGGGTAGTCCCAACGTCGGCTGGTACCTTCTTGGATCCTCTTTCCTCGGGGGTTACGAGTTTTGCTTTAGGAACGGAATCAGTAAGTGCCATCCCATTGGTGAGAGGTGAAACTGCTGATGCAGATTCGTTCCTTTCTTCTGCGAGCACTTCTTCGTTTGTTGCAACCCTTGACGCTGTGAATAATAGTGTTGAAATATCTCCTGATGGAACACGTTGGATTTCTGTTCCAATCCATGAAACAGGGGCTAATTCTTCCACATTTGTGGGAACTATAGGTTTTGATTATACTGCTGTACGTTTAACTACAAGTACCAGTAAATCAATAACAACGCTTATCTCTGACTTTACCGGTACATCTACAATACTCTTTGATAGTACATTAGGCACTGATACAACCAATGTCATCGGTACGGGTTCTGTGGTCAGGATACTTGATGGTTCTAACCAGGAATATGCTGAGGTTTGTAGTGTTGGTACAAGTTCGGTTTCTGTTACAAAGCTTGCCAATTCCACTGCGTTTATCCCAAGTAAGACGTGGGTGCAGGTAATTGGAGATGACATGAGCAGATTAAATACCATTTCCGATGGCACAGTGCTTAGCCGTATCGGTGGAATTTGCAGTGGCACTTATCATGTCAGGTATAATGACGCCCTTGGTTCAGGAAATGCATATATGGGTGGCAATACCCTTGCTGTTACAGCTTCAAATTTCGGTTTTGTTACATATGATGCTGCTTTGTCCACGGATGTAACTGGCAGTACGGGGCCTGAAACATTTATTGTTGCAACACTGATTGATCAGGACCTCAATACTTCCAATAGTGATAAGCAAACAACATCCGAAGACGATAACGCGTCAGGTAAGAAAATTTCTAATGAAGATGGTCTTGGAATACCTTCAGCTGCCTCTGGTTCCAATACAACATTTATAAACGGCGGCACAAGTAAGATTGTATATGCAAGTACGCTGGGCTCTCTTGGCAGTTCTAGTCTGGACATCGGGGCAAATACTATCGATTTTACTCTCACAGAAACAGCTAACAATTCGGGAACTTTTAAAGGTAGCTTCCAGCTTTCTAGCAGTTCGTCTACCAGTAATGCCAGCGATCTTTTGAAGGTTTCTAATGGTGATAGTGTTTTTGTTACCTACATCGATGGTCCGAATGGGAGTTGTGATACATTTAACGTGGTTACTGACCCAGTTTCTATCGTTACCACATTGGGTGTGTTAAGTCTTAGTAAAGATTCTGCGTATCTGTCTGGTGATACAGTCGTTGCGTCTGTGGTCGATGCTGACAGAAATACAACGACCTCAGAAGATTCTTTGACGACAGCGATTAAAATATCAGGAGCAAACTACAATATTGGTGAGGATGTGTTCCTGAATCTTGCCGAAACTGGTGGGAATACGGGTTCGTTTGTTGCCACTTTCACAACTACTAGTGGTGATACCAGTGGCAGCGCCATAAAATCAATTCAGGGTGGCGTTTTGAATGTTGTTTATACGGACACAAGTCCTCAGTCTGGTACGGCATCAAAACTCCTTAATTTGAGTGCTTTTGATGCTGAGATGGCGTTCGATGCAGATGCGTTTGGTCTGACTTCTTTCGCTACGCTAACTTTGTCTGACTCCGAAAGAAATAATAACACTAGTAACATTCAGACGCTTTTGAATGACGTTTTTATAAGCTCCTCATCTGGTGCTAGCACAAAGGTGAGAATGGTTGAAACTGGTAATGATACAGGTATTTTCGCTGGATCTATTAGGCTTGTTTCTACTGGTGGCACCATAGAGTTTAGCCAAATCCAGGCTGCTGTTGGTGATACATTGTTGATTTCTTATTTTGACACAACTACTGTCGATGGTACAACCAAGCAAGTATCCGATACTGCGACGGTTTCAGAAGTGGTTACCGGAAACATTACAGGCCGTGTTACTAACGCTGCAACGGGTGACGGTATCAATGGAGCGACGGTTACAGTAGAAAGTACAGGTCAGCAAGGAACGACAGCTAGTGTGCAAGGGCAAGATGGTGTTTACGTGATACAGGGCGTACCTGTTGGGGCGCAAACACTTGCGGTTGCTGCAAATGGTTTCACGTCTGTATCTGAAGATGTGACGGTAGTAGCAGGTGCGAATGTATTTAACTTTGCGTTGGAGACCGGTGGGCCGACTCCGACGCCAACGGGTTCACCGACACCAACACCTACACCAGGCATAGTTGGTAATATAGCGGGTCTGGTCACTGATGCTGGCACTGGTGCTGGTATAAACGGTGCAACTGTTACCGTTGAAAGCACTGGTCAAACAGGAACGACAACTAGTGTTCAAGGCCAGGATGGTGTTTACGCGATTCAAGATGTGCCAGTTGGAGCACAAACACTGACTGCTGAAGCGGCTGGATTCACATCTTCTTCTCAGGATGTAACGGTAGCAGCAGGTAACCCGAATCCGGGAACAGGTGCAAACTTCTTTAGCTTTGCGCTGACTGGTGGAACTCCAACTCCAACACCAACACCATGCGTTCCTGTTGAAATGACAGCTGCTCCAAAGCCGCTGAAGATTGTGAGAGAACAAAGTGCGGAGGAGACAGTAACGGTAGTTTGCGGTGACGATGCTCCGTCTGTTAACAGGTTGGTACAAGCGAGTATAGTCAGTGGTAAGAAGAAGATAACGGTATCGCCTGCAAGTGCATTAACAGATGCCAACGGTCAGGCAAAATTTACCATTACCGCTCTGAAAACTGGTCCGGCCAAGATTAAGTTCCAAGATGCAGGAAGGCCGGAAGTAAAAACCAATGTTAACGTGAAGGTGAAGAAGAAAGACGGAACGCCGACTCCGACGCCAACGGGTTCACCAACACCAACACCAACACCGACGCCTGCACCAGGTTAAGTTGGTAATATCGCTAGTCGGGTCACTGATGTTGTCACCGACCAAGACTGGTAATGCTAAGGTTAGATTTGAGACCGACGGTTTTGAGGGATAATGTGATCGTGAAGGTGAGGAAAAAATAGTCGTCTTTCTCTTCTGATCTTAAAGGTCAATCGGAGTTGTTATAGAAGTTATAAAGAAAAGGGGTGTCATATCGAAAGGTGTGACGCCCCTTTCTTTTTGGCTGACTGTAAGGTATTTGTAAATAATGATAAAATACTGTATAATTTGTCGTTAATTATTGCTTTCATAATTCTATTGCATATTATTGCAGGAAATCAGATTAAGTGCGAAGGGATCAAGGTTTTACACTCATTGAGTTAATTGTTGTTCTGGTGATTATCGGCATTATTGCCGGTGTGGCAGTACCTAAATTTGCAGGCTCATTTGATACAATCAGATTTAGAAAGACGATAACAGAACTCTTGTGTTTTCTCAGAGAAACACGAATTAAGGCCTTGGCGACATCGGAAACTTATCATGTCACTATTGATCTCCATAGAGGATTTTGCTGGAACGATGACAAAAAAATACTGAAACTACCCGGGAATATAGAAATGTTTACCGATAAGATTGAGGCTCGGGACGACAAAACGAAGGTATTTACTTTTTTCCCCAATGGGATGGCTTTAGATGAGAAAGTTGGTATTGTCTGTGATAAAATGGTAGCCGTGCTGCATGTGGAACCGTTGGGTGGATTGGCCTATTATACAATGAATGAAGAGATGGAGCAAATCGTGCGATATGCAAGGAGCGAAGAGGAACTGAGTGAAGAGGATATTGAAAAAGATATTGATAAATTGAAAGATTTTGATAAAGTAACAAAATATGCCCCTTTTGATGAAGACGATATAAACTACAATTCCGATGATATGACATACGAAAATGACGATGATATCGAATCGGATAATGAAACAGGATCTCTTGATGAAGACGATGAAGATGCGGAGGATGAATAATATACAATTGAAAAAGAGTATATAATTGTTGTTAATGCCAGAGGGCAAATAAACGCGTAACCTTTATGAGATTATATTGGAGTAATTGAAATGAGAAAAAAATTAAAATTGGAGTTATTGAAGCGCGGCGGTTTTACCTTGCTGGAACTGCTTATTGTTATGATTATTATTGGATTGCTTGCTGCATTAATAGGCCCAAAGATGATTGGTCGTGTTGGTGAGTCACGACAAACCGTTGCCAAGCAACAGATAGAGGGTTTTTCGAGTGCCATGGAAATGTATAAACTTGATACCACGAAATATCCCACACAGGAACAGGGTTTGGAGGCATTAGTGGCAGAACCGCAAGGGATTGCTAATTGGAAAGGTCCATATTTGAAGAAGAAATTTATCCCGAAAGATCCATGGGGTAATAATTATGTTTATACATATCCGGGTGAGCATGGCGACTATGACATTGTTTCTTATGGTGCAGACGGCAATAGCGGAGGAGATGGTGAGGCTAAAGATGTGGCAAGTTGGGAGTAGCAGTCGAAGTGTTGCCGCTCCTGTTTTCGAAATTGAGCATGTGGGTGGCACGGACAAAGTAAGTTTGTCCGTGCTGATTGTTTGGAATTCTTAAACGGTAAATTATGAATCAAATTGCGATTAACAATATCGGGGATGTGTTACTCGAAATTGGCAAAGTAACTAGGGCTGATTTGGATCGTGCCATAGAAGTTCAAAGGCAAACAAGACAAAAGCTCGGTCGTATGTTGATTGATTTAGGAACGGTTTCTGAGGAAGACCTTCGGCTTGCTTATAGTAAATTGTTGCAGATACCAATGTGGGAAAAAAGGAAGGACGACCGTTATCCTCTGGTGGAAAATGTGCCCAAGGTCTTTCTGATGGCAAATCGTGTTCTTCCGTTGAATCTGCACGATGGGGTATTGGATATTGCCCTTGCAGACCCGCAGGATTCGCTGCTTGCCGAGACTATTGCAGTAGCAACGAATAAAGAAATACAGATCTTTGCCGGTTGTGAAAAAGACATTTTAGCTTCACTTGAAGCCATGTATGAGGGTGAGCTGAAAGAAGAAGATGCAGCGGCTTCCAGTATAGAAGTAATGGAAGATGTGGAACATTTGCGGGATATGGCCTCAGAGGCTCCCGTTATACGTCTTGTAAACAGTGTGTTGACAAAAGCAATTGAAATAGGGGCTAGTGATGTACACCTTGAGCTTTTTGAGAGAAACGCGAGGTTGCGTTATCGTGTAGACGGTGTTTTGCAGGAACTTACGCCTCCTCCCCGTGAGATATACAATGCCATTATTTCTCGTATCAAGATCCTGGCGAAGCTGAATATTGCCGAGAAGCGACTGCCTCAGGATGGCCGGATCAAGATGAAGGTGGCAGGCAAAGAGGTGGATTTAAGGGTTTCGATTATTCCTATGAGTTGTGGCGAAGGTGTTGTAATGAGGATTCTGGACCGTACAGCGGTTACGCTCGATTTAGAAAAACTGGGATTTGGCAAGGAATTTTTGCTAAAGTTTCGCCGTATGGTTAATAAACCCGAGGGTATGCTGCTCGTGACCGGGCCAACCGGAAGCGGAAAAACAACAACATTATACGCCGTGCTGAAGGAACTTGTTTCTCCTGAGACAAAGATTATAACGGTTGAAGACCCGGTGGAATATAGCATGGAAGGGGTAAATCAGATACAAGTGAATCCTCAGATTGACCTGACCTTTGCCTCAGGGCTGCGTTCCGTTTTAAGGCACGATCCCGATATCATTCTCATTGGGGAAATCAGGGATCGGGAAACGGCATCGATTGCAATACAGTCAGCCTTAACGGGGCACCTTGTTTTGTCTACGCTCCACACAAACGATTCGGCCTCGGCATTTACCCGTTTGATGGATATGGGGATGGAAGACTATCTGCTTTCTTCATGTATCATTGGCGTTCTTGCACAGCGGCTGGTGCGAAAATTATGTAAAAAATGCCGTGAGGCATATGTGCCTGGGGAGGATTTACGCAAGACAGCACGGTTGAAAGAGGGGGAGTATTTATATAAACCCGGGGGCTGTGATGAGTGTAATAATACGGGATTTAAAGGGCGAAAATGTATCGCCGAGTTTTTGGTCGTGGACGATGCCATACGCCGGCTCGTCCTTGCCCATAAAGATTCCAGCGAGATCATGAAACAAGCGATCAAGAGTGGCACAATGAATTTGTGGGAGGATGGACTCGAATCTGTTCGCAGGGGAGAAACGACGCTGGAAGAGCTGTTACGGGTATCGTCCGATGCATAAAAAAGAAGCTATGATTCTTTGCGCCGTTCAGTTAAGCAAGACAGAGATTCAGGGAAGTGGAAATTTCATATGTTTTTGGTAAATTAATTACTATTTATGCCGATAATTTGCAATACGAAAGCAATAATCGCATGCGATAAAACGGTGAATTTTTATAGTTTCGTTGTTAACAATAATAATTTAAGGAAGGATAATTATGCATAATAAATTTCTGGAATCTATCGGTGTTAATGGAATAGATTTAAAAAAATATCCAACAGAACACATCCCTCGCATACTTCACCTCAGCATGATTATCAAAAATACATGCTTCTGGATGAATGAAGCCGTCGTGCCTTACCGTTTGTTATCAACAGAAGAACAAACGAAGATCCTTGAAGAATACGTACAATGCATCATAGTTTTTCAATTAAAGGAGGTTTAACGTAGCATTGTAAAATAGGTTCACGACATCCATCAGATACCCGCACTTCTGGTAGTACATTATTTTTTAATGCTTGTCTGGTCATAACCTTCATAAATTGATCCTCTCTAAATCATCCGCCTGTACCTTTCAAAACAAAATGCCTGTTGTTAATCAGGCTTTTGTATTAGGCGGCAAAATTCGTAGAGAACTCCCCTATAATTATTACATTGACACGTCTGACTTATTAATGCTAAATTTACAGCTTTGATTCGGAGAGTTTAAGATAAGTACTGTCTGTGATGAAAGTGTATTATTGATGCAAAACACCTCACAGTATTGAGGGTAGCTCCAGGAATGAGTCTAGAAAGGACAGGCATGAATATTCACATTAAAATCGGAACTGCTGAAAAGGAATTCGCAGAGATACTGGTTTTTTACTTGTACGAGGACACAAAAACTGTTGGTGCGCCGCTTGCATATTGCGATAAGGCATTGAACAATAGTATCTCTGAATTAATAAAGGGAAAAGGATTTGTTGCCAATCTTAACAAAACAATTGTCCTGCATACGTATGCAAAAATTCCATCTAAACGTATCATGTTGGTTGGTCTTGGAAAGAAAAAAGACATTACCCTGGACAAAATCAGGCAAGTGGCAGGCACAACAACGAGTACTATCCGTGATATGGGCATGAGTGAGGTTGTCAGTGCTATGGACTCAATTGATATTTCTTTCCCATTAAGTGAATGGTATCAGGCTTATGCGGAAGGTGCACTGCTCTCCCTTTACAAGTACCAGAGATACAAAAGTATTCCACCTGACGAGCAGCAGGAACTCAAGGAGTTAACCCTTCTTTTGTCTAACAAGGAGATGTCAAGGCCTGCTCATGATGCCGTTCGGTATGGGCAGATTATTGCAGATGCCGTTTATTTTACACGCGACCTTATTAACACGCCTTCGCAGGATAAGACCCCCACAATTTTGGCGGAAGGCGCCAAAAAGATAGCCAAGGAACTGGGTATTCAATGTAAAGTATTGTCCTTTCCGGAACTAAAAAAACTCGGAATGGGTGGTTTGCTTGGTGTTGCGCAAGGGAGCGTCCAACCTCCTAAATTTATCATACTCGAATATAACGCCCGTGCTAAAAACCAGGATACGATTGTATTTGTTGGGAAAGGGATTACCTTTGACTCTGGCGGAATCTGCTTAAAACAGGCTAAAGACATGGATCTGATGAAGAGTGATATGTCTGGCGCAGCTGCTGTGATTGGTTCCATTAAAGCGATAGCTAAAATGAAGACGCCCCAGCGTATCGTGGGGCTCATACCATGCACAGAGAATATGCCAGATGGTTCTGCAATGAAACCAGGCGATATAGTTAAATTCTATTCTGGTAAGACTGCTGAGGTTGCAAATACCGATGCCGAAGGGCGTTTAATTTTAGCGGATGCCTTGGCGTATGCAGAAAACTATCAGCCAAGCGCCGTGGTCGATCTTGCTACCCTGACAGGGTCCTGTGTGGTAGCCCTGGGTACCGTTGTCACGGGTATGATGGGAAACAACGAAGAATTGAAAAAAAGAGTTAAAATTGCCGGTGAGAAATCTTGGGAAAGGGTCTGGGAGCTTCCCCTATGGGAAGAATATCAGGAACAAATCAAGAGTGACATTGCAGATATTAAAAATGTGGGCGGTCCTCATGCAGGAGCTATTACCGCAGCCTGTTTTTTGAGCAAATTTACAGAAAAATATCCCTGGGTGCACCTTGATATTGCCGGCACTTCCTGGTGTGAAAAAAACTATGCGTACACCCAAAAAGGGGCATCAGGCATTGGAGTTCGATTGCTTGTGCAATTAGTCCGGAATTGGACTCGATTCCCGGAGAAAAATTCTCCGGGAGTATCTGCGGTGAATGCATAATTTAAGCAATAATGACCACGGAAAGTAATAATCATAATAATGCTATTGTCATTAGAGGCGCCAGGGAACATAATCTAAAAGGTGTCAATGTCGACATTCCACGCGATCGGATCACCGTTATTACTGGTGTCAGTGGTTCCGGAAAATCATCCCTTGCCTTTGATACAATTTATGCAGAGGGACAACGCCGCTATATTGAAAGTCTTTCAACATACGCGCGGCAGTTTTTAGATCAAATACAAAAACCAGACGTAGAACTCATTGAAGGTCTTCCTCCCACGATTGCCATTGAACAACGCTCCTGTCCGCCTAGTCCACGTTCGACAGTAGCAACCGTAACGGAAGTTTATGATTATTTGCGTTTATTATACGCAAGAATTGGCATACCCTATTGCTACCAGTGCAAATGCATCATCTCCCGCCAAACCATTGACCAGATAATACAAAGAATATTGGAAATTCCTCAAGGAAGCAGGATTATGCTTCTTGCACCGCTCATTAAAGGGAAAAAGGGAGAACATCGTGAGGTGTTTCAATCGATAGTACAGAAGGGCTTTGTCCGTGCCCGTGTTGACAACGTTATTATGGACCTCAAAACTATTCCAAAGTTGGCACGGTATAAAACCCATGAAATTGATGTGGTCGTTGATCGTTTAGTCATAAAAGACGATATCCGAACGCGTCTGTACAATTCTGTTGAAACATGCCTCAAAATAGGAGAAGGAGTGATGCTGGTAAGCCAGGAACGTGAAAAATCCTGGACGGACATGATCCTCAGCGAACGATACGCTTGCCCTAACTGCGGAAGTGGTTACGAAGAACTGACGCCGCGCATGTTTTCTTTTAACAGTCCTTATGGTGCATGTCCTGGTTGCAATGGGCTAGGAAATGTCCTTGATTTTGACCCGGAGTTAGTTGTTCCCGATAAAAACATCAACATCAGAGACGGAGCCATTGATGCCTGGCGAGATTGGGGATCATTAACTCAAACTCACTATGATAACCAAATAAAGATATTTTCAAAAACCTTTTCTGTCCCTTTACGCACGCCTTTTATAAAACTACCGAAAGAAGCTGTGGATGCCCTGCTCTTTGGAACAAAGGACTTTGAAGGGGTAATACCCAACCTCAAACGCATCTATGAAAAAACGGCCAGCGAACGCATCTTGAAACGCCTTTCTGGCTATATGAGCTACAGGGTATGTGCCACCTGTAACGGGGCGCGACTGCGACCCGAGACCCTTTCGGTAAGAATTGATCATAAATCAATTCACGAGATTATGGGTCTGACTATAGAAGAAACCATCGAATTTTTTAGCACGCTAAAGTTGGAGGGAAACCAAGCAGTTATTTCCAGGCCAATTCTGAAAGAAGTTCAAAACAGGCTTCGTTTTATGGTCGCTGTCGGATTGCACTATTTAACCCTGGGACGAAGTAGCGATACCCTGTCCGGAGGCGAAGCACAGAGAACAAGACTTGCCACACAGGTCGGCTCAGGCCTTGTCGGGGTCTGTTATGTCCTGGACGAACCCACGATAGGGCTTCATCCGAGAGATAATGAACGGCTTCTGCGAACTTTAAAAACGCTTCGGGATAATGGCAATACCGTCATCCTTGTAGAGCATGACGAACATACCATTCGTCATGCCGATTATATCATAGACCTTGGCCCAGGGGCAGGTGAACGCGGTGGCAGCGTCGTCACCTGTGGTACCGTAAAAGAAATTTCCGATAATCCCAATTCATTAACCGCGCAATACCTCAACCAAACGCATAAAATAGAACTTCCTGCTAAAAGGCGAGATAGTAATTTGAAGAATTCTCTTGAGATAAAGGGAGCGCGCGCCCATAACCTGAAATCGATCAATGTAAAAATCCCGTTAAGAACTCTTTGTTGTATTACCGGAGTATCCGGTTCCGGGAAAAGCACGCTCGTCAATGATATCTTACATCGGGCACTGGCCAGGGTATTCTATGGTAGTCATGAGGTGCCTGGAGAGCATGATAAAATTCTTGGCGCGGAACACATTGATAAAGTTATAGAAATTGATCAATCACCCATCGGACGCACTCCACGCTCGAATCCTGCAACATACACAAAGGCATTCGATGTGATCCGCTCTCTTTTTGCACAGACGCAGGAGGCAAAGATTCGGTGTTACGCCGCAGGAAGATATAGCTTCAATATCAGCGGTGGCCGATGTGAAGGCTGTAAAGGACAAGGAATCAAAAAAGTAGAAATGCATTTTTTACCCGATATGTACGTTTTGTGTGAAGATTGCAAGGGAAAGAGGTATAATAAAGCAACCCTGGAAGTTACCTATAAGGACAAAAGTATTTCGGATGTTCTGGATATGCGCATCGAAGAGGCACGCCATTTTTTCAAAAATATTCCAAAGATTGAACGTGTTTTACGCACGCTCAATGATGTGGGGCTGGGATATATTACATTGGGACAGTCAAGCACCACCCTGTCTGGAGGAGAATCGCAAAGGATCAAACTTGCTGCGGAGCTCTCCCGTCATGCGACGGGCAAAACGCTTTACATCCTGGACGAACCTACTACAGGTCTTCATTTTGCAGACATACAACAGCTTCTGAAAATATTGCATAGATTAGTCGATCTGGGCAATACCGTCCTGGTCATAGAACACAACCTGGAGGTTATTAAAACAGCAGATTACATCATCGATTTAGGTCCGGAAGGCGGGGTAAGTGGTGGTGAAGTCGTGGCAACAGGCACCCCTGAGCAGGTTGCGAAAAATGAACGGTCCTATACGGGGAAGTTTTTAAGAAAAGTCCTTCAGGGGAATCGCATCGCAATACCGTGAGCAATGCTTGACAATCAAGATATAAAAGAATATATTTATTTATGCGGGTTCCAAGGGTGGCACAGACAAGCGTTGTTTGTCCGTGTTCGTACCTAACTTGTATAACACGTATGAATCATTTGTGCTCTTTACCCAGGTAGTGTTCATGAAAATTCTGAATGAGAGAAACGACCAAAAAATCAAAGCTTAGAAACTCCAGGTATTTAGTTAGGAAAGGAATAGAGGGTGTGGGATTATTCGGAGAAGGTTAAAGATCATTTCTTTCACCCAAGGAATGTAGGTGAAATTGAAAATCCAGACGCTGTGGGTGAAGTAGGCAGTTTGGCCTGTGGTGATGCGTTAAAATTGATGTTAAAACTGGATAAATCAGATCGCATTGTGGATGTAAAATTTAAGACCTTTGGATGTGGAAGCGCTATTGCTTCTGCGAGTGCATTGACGGAAATGGTGAAAGGAAAGACGCTGGATGAGGCGGGAACGATTACCGATAATGACATTGCACAGTATCTTGATGGCTTGCCAGAACAAAAGATGCATTGTTCTGTGATGGGCCGTGAGGCCCTGGAGGCAGCGATTGCAAATTACCGGGGGATGAAAATAGAAAAACCGGTTGAAGAAGGAACGATCGTATGCAAATGTTTTGGCGTTACAGACAATAAGATTGCTCATGAGGTGAGAGAGCATAATTTAACTACCATTGAGCAGGTAACAAATTACTGTAAGGCGGGCGGTGGATGTCGTTCATGCCACCCTCAAATCCAGGCTATTATAGATGAGGTATGGCAAAAAGAAAAAGAGAAGGCCATGGTCGGGAAGACGAGGGCACCCGGTAAAAAATTGACAAATATTCAAAAGATGAAGTTGATACAAGAGACCATAGAAAGAGATATCCGTCCCACCCTTCAATCAGATGGGGGAGATATTGAACTGCTTGATATAGATGGTGACCGCGTTATGGTCTCATTCCGTGGCAGCTGTGTGGAATGTCCCAGTTCAAAAGTTACTCTAAAATCTACGGTGGAGGCGAAGTTAAGGGAGTATGTTACAGATACGCTTATCGTTGAGGAGGTGGCTTCATGAAGGTTGTATACGCAGATAATAATGCTACGACGAAGGTTGCTCCTGAGGTCGTAGAGGCTATGTTGCCTTATTTTACAGAATACTATGGGAACCCTTCAAGTATGCATACCTTTGGGGGGCAGGTAGCCAAAAGAATTGATATTGCAAGACAGCAGGTGGCAGATCTCGTTGGCGCAGATCCTGGCGAGATTGTGTTTACGAGCTGTGGTACGGAAAGTGATAATGCCGCAATTTGGGGGATACTTCATGCAAATCCTCATAAAAAACATATTGTGACAACCAGGGTGGAGCACCCCGCGGTTTATAATTTGGGTAAATATTTAGCTCAGAGTGGTTATCACGTAACAGAACTGGGTGTAGATAGCAGTGGAATGCTTAATTTGCAGGAATTGACCGATGCAGTAAGGGAAGATACGGCGATTGTGTCAATTATGTATGCAAACAATGAGACAGGGGTGATTTTTCCCATCGAGGAGATTGGGCACATTGTGAAGGAGAAAGGTTCAATATTGCATACCGATGCGGTGCAAGCCGTAGGGAAGATACCTTTAAATCTTTCGAAAAGTACGATAGACTTATTAACCCTCTCTGGACATAAATTGCATGCCCCCAAAGGAGTAGGAGCCTTATTTATTCGAAAGGGAATTA